>JAITPT010000249.1 GCA_031289285.1 Puniceicoccales bacterium | reverse complement strand
TCCCATGAATACCCATTATACCACTGGCGAATACTGTCTAAGAAGTCGGGAATAGTCATTTCGTAATTGGCAGCGAGACTTTTTATTTCTTCGGAAAAAACGCTTTCCAATTCTTCCTGTGTATAGCCGCAGAGGGTCGAATAATCTTCCCCAAGCGTGATGTCGCTAAGATTGTTCAAACCCGAAAAAACGGAAACACCCGCAAAGCGCGAAACGCCTGTGAGAAACACGAAACGTAGGCGCTCGTCGTTGCCCTTGAGAACGCCGTAAAGATTACGGAGAAAATCGCGAATGCTTTCGAGTTCGCCGTCCTCTCTTTCGAGAGCATCGAGTATGGGCTTGTCGTATTCGTCAATCAAAACGACGGGCTGTGCGCCAGTTTTGGCGTAAAGTTTTTTGAGGAGTTCGTTAAAAATTTCGGACGGAATTGTTGAGGAAAGCACAATGCCGTGCTCCGCCGCAATATCGGCAAAACAGCGGGAAGTAGAGATGGACATCTCGGCGGCAGTTCCGTGGGCGAGGGTGCTCCAGTCGAGGCGCACGATGGGATGTTTTTGCGCCCAATCCCATTTGTCGTGAATGGCGAGACCACGAAAGAGCGCTTCGTCGCCGCGAAAGAGGGCTTCGAGTGTCGAGATGAGCAGCGACTTGCCGAAGCGACGCGGACGCGACAGAAAATAGACCCTGCCCTCGGTGACGAGCCGCAGGATGTGCGCGGTCTTGTCAATGTAGGCGTAGCCTTCGTTGCGCAAGATGCTGAATGCCTGAACGCCGATAGGAAGTTTTTGCATAGCACGAACGAAAACAGCTGTGCATCCATTCGTCAAGTGGCATCAATGATTTTTCCCACGCTGAGAACGCCAGTGTCTCGCCAGCATGGAGCACTGCGGCAGGAAACCTTTTTGACTTTACCGGCAATCCAGTGGACGATGCCGGAATGAGTCCCGCAAATCACGCGAGTCAGGAAACCACGGCAAAGAGCGGCGAGGACGCGCCGTCGCCAGATGCGCCAGAAACACCTGCACCTGCGTCCGCGTCCGCGCCCGCGCCCGCGCCCGCCGAAGACATGGCCAGCGGTTGCGGTTGCTGCTCCCACGGCCACGGCGACGAACCGGAAGATTGGCGTTTCTTTGCCGCGCTCGCTGTCGGCTGCGCCGTCCTCTTCGCCCTCGGCCTCGCGATGCCCGCCTTCGGTGCCCCCGCGTGGACGGCACCCGTTTGCTTCGCTGCCGCGATGTTCTGCGGCGGATGGGACGCGCTCAAAGACTCCATCGAGGGCATTCCTCACGGCAAAATTGACGTCCACACCCTCATGCTCGTCGTCGCCGTCGGTGCCGCCGCCATCGGCGCGTGGACGGAGGGTGTGCTGCTGCTTTTGCTATTCGCGATTTCGGGGGCGATGGAGGCGTTCGCTATGCACCGCACACGTAGCGCGATTGACTCGCTTTTCAAAGACCAGCCGCAGACCGCCCTGCTCGTTAGCGAAGACGGCGCGGAGACGCCCGTGCCCGTCGCCGACCTCAAAGCTGGCGACCTCGTATTCGTCCGCCCGGGCGATGTGTTTCCGGCAGACGCCGTCGTCGAGCGCGGCGAGACCGCCGCCGACGAGTCGTCGCTCACGGGCGAGTCGCTCCCCGCCGCTAAGCAGCGCGGCGACACCGTGTTTGGCGGCACGGCGAACCTCTGGGGAGCGGTGCGTGCGCGGGTCGCCCGCCCCGCCTCGGAGAGTTCGCGCGAAAAAATCATCCGCCTCATCCGCGAGGCGCAATCGCGCAAAGCACCCAGCCAGCGTTTCACGGATGTCTTCGGAAAATACTTTGTGCCGCCAGTGCTCGCGCTCGCCGCCGCCATGTTTTTTGTCTGGTGGCTCGGCTTCGGTTTGCCAGCGTTTGGCGATGCGCCAGACGGGGGGAACTCTGCGTTTTACCGCGCTATGACACTCCTCGTCGTCTCGTGCCCGTGCGCACTCGTGCTCTCAATTCCCTCGGCAATTCTCGCCGCAATCGCCAGCGGCGCACGTGGCGGCATTTTGTTCAGAGGCGGCGCAGCCATCGAAAAACTTGCCGCCGCAGACTGTGTCGCCTTCGACAAAACTGGCACACTCACCACGGGCGAAATGACGGTCGCAGGCGTGGAGAGTTTTCCGCCCGGGCGCGAGGAAATGGTGCTGCGGACGGCGGCAGCCTTGGAGGCTAACGCCACGCACCCGCTCGCCCGCGCCATTTGCGCCCGCGCAAAAGAGGCGGCGGCAAAGGCGACGGGCGGCGCGGCGGACGGCGGCGAATACCGCGTGCCCGTGGTAGAGGGTTTTCAAAACATGGCGGGCTTCGGGGTGCGCGGCGTCGTGGACGGCATGGCGGTCGCGCTGGGGCGACGCGAATTACTCGCCGAAAACGCAGCGGCGGCAAAAGCGGCGGAGCAGGCTGGCGAGCCGGACGCCGCGCACACGGAGGTCTGGCTTGTCGAGGACGGGCTGGTGGGGCGCATTTTGCTCGGCGACAGTGTGCGCGAGGAATCGGCAGGAGTTTTGGCGGCATTGAAGGCGCGGGGAATTCGCACGGTCATGCTCACGGGCGACCGGCAGGGCGCGGCGGAAGCTGTCGCCGCCAGCCTCGGAGTTGGCGAAGTTGCGGCGGGGCTGACGCCTGCGCAAAAAGTCGCGCACATCCGCGCCTTGTCTGACGCTGGGCACCGAGTCGCCATGCTCGGCGACGGTGTGAACGATGCGCCAAGTCTCGCCGCTGCTTATGTCGCGGCGGGCATGGGTGCGCGTGGCGCGGACGCCGCAATCGAGCAGTGCGATGTCGTTTTGATGAACGACCGCATCGGGCGTTTTCTGGACGCCCGCGAATTGAGTGAACGGGCGCGGCGTGTTATCCGGCAAAATCTCGCGATTTCGCTGGGTACGATTTTTGTGATGGTTTGCGCCGCGCTGGGCTTGGACATCCCGCTCACGCTGGGTGTCGTCGCCCACGAAGGTTCCACCGTAGTTGTCTGTCTAAACAGCCTACGCCTGCTCCTCGCCGAAAAAAAACCACCCCCGCAGTTGCGTGAGGGTTCCTCGCTACTTTGACAGGGGGCGAAGAGCGAAAAACGCCCCAACGGGGCGATAGCAGCAATGGGGCACAGACTCCACGCGCTGTCGTCTCTTCGGGGACTTGGTGTGTTTTCCAAGCGATACCAATCGTGTGTATTAGTCTTGGCAGCAAGGGCTTCTGTGCATCGAGTGGTGGCATTTGACGTGTGTGGTTGTCGTTTTTTTGAAGAAGATGAGATGCCAAATTGTAGAGGCGGTTTGCAACGGGGAAACCGCAGGAAAATCAAGTGCAAGTAAAAAAGCGTCTGGCACTTTATTCTTTATTGGGGCTGGACGCAATAAAGTGCCAGACGCTTTTTCGCTTGCATCGGAAACAGACAGGGCAGTCTGCGTTACGAGCACACCTGCGCATCTACGCACCCACGCACCTCATCCATGCACAGAACACATCCATGCGGGGGAGGCGTTGCCAGCGTATCCTCAAAAAGGGACAGGCGCTTTTCCCATTCCCGTTCCCATCCCGCTTCCCTTTCTATTTCGATTCCCATTTCGGTTCCCATTTCCGTTCCGGCGTTCGTAGTCTTTAGACAGGATGGACAGGATTAACAGGATGATGACAGAGAAAATCTCAAAAAAACGAAGAAAATATACCAATACACGCAAAATTCCTGTTTTTCCTGTTCATCCTGTCTAAACCAGAAAGCGGCAATTGGCAGGGTAGGGTGCAATAAAGTGCCAGACGCTTTTTCGCTTGCATCGGAAACAGACATGGCAGTCTGCGTTACGAGCACAGCTACGCATTCATGCACCCACGCAACTCACCCGCGCCACAGAACACATCCTGCAGAGAGAGGGCGTTATCGGCGTATTCGCGACATTGCACAGCCGCTTCGGCAAAAAGGGACAGACGTTTTTTTCGATTTTTCCCTTTCTATTTCCGTTTCCATTTCGATTCCCGTTCCCGTTCAGACGTTCGTATTTTTAGACTGAATGGACAGGATTAACAGGATGATGACAGAAAAAATCTCAAAAAAACGAAGAAAATATACCAATACACGCAAAAATCCTGTTTTTCCTGTTCATCCTGTCTAAACCAGAAAGCAGCAATTGGCAGGGCAGGGTGCAATAAAGTGCCAGACGCTTTTTCGCTTGCATCGGAAATAGACATGGCAGTCTGCGTTACGAGCACAGCTACGCATCTACGCATCTACGCACCTCATCCATGCACAGAACACATCCATGCGGGGGAGGCGTTGCCAGCGTATCCTCAAAAAGGGACAGGCGCTTTTCCCACATCAAAAAGGGACAGGTGCTTTTCCCATTCCCATCCCGTTTCCCTTTCTATTTCCGTTTCCCTTTCTATTTCCGTTTCCATTTCCGTTCCGGCGTTCGTAGTCTTTAGACAGGATGGACAGGATTAACAGGATGATGATAGAGAAAATCTCAAAAAAAACGAAGAAAATATACCAATACACACAAAAATCCTGTCCATCCTGTTCATCCTGTCCAAACCCAAAAGTGGCAATTGGCGGGGCAGAATGCAATAAAGTGCCAGACACTTTTTCGCTTGCATCGGAAACAGACATGGCAGTCTGCGTTACGAGCACAGCCACGCAGCCACGCATTCACGCACTCACGCACCCTCACTCCTCACCAACTGCACAGAACATATCCACGCACACGCACGTACACATACGAGGGAGTGGGGGGGGCGCTACTGGCGTATGCGCAACATTGCGCAGCTGCGGAGCAGGGGGACGGTTACACGCAGGGCGGTGCCGTCTTTTTCGACGACAATGCTCTCGGCTTGCACAGGGATTTCCGCTGCGACACCCGGATGCAAAACCGACAACTTCGACGCCGCTGTGACACCCGCCAAACCGCGCAACACAAGAGTCGCCTGTTTGCGGTCACCCGCAAAAACCACCGGCGCAGAATAGCCCCCAAATACCTCAAAAAGGTTCGCTTTGGCAGCACCGCCCACGACAAAAATGGCGCGTTCTGCGAGCACCCATTTTTTCCCGCGCATCGCCAAAAGCAAGGGCGCGTAGTCGCGATACAATTTGTCGGCGACAGGACCGGGCGTGATTGTGTGGTCGTTCTTCGGGACAGGGGCAGTCGGAAAAATACCGAGGTAGAGGAACCGCTGCATGTAGCCGTCGGGGTCGGGCCGAAAATCGCCAGCGTCGCGCGTCCAGCCCAGCGCGGGTTTGCGGATTGCGGCAAAGGCGGTGAGGTTCGCAGAAGTGGGAAACTGCGTGTGCTCGTCGTAATAGCCGTCGGCGTGTTTGTAGGCGTCGAGACGTTTGTCGTGATTGTTGACAAAAACAACCTTCCCTGCGGCGTGAAACTCCTTGCCAATGCGCCCGACAGTGGCGTGCCAGCCGAGCAAAAGCGCACGTGCCGGGCGGTCGCGCCACCAACTCACGCCGTCGTCGCCGACGTGGTTGTAGTAGCGAATCCAGTCGGTGCGGTCTATGCAGATGCCGGAGGCGTCGGGGAGTTTTTCGAGATGTCGCCGTGCCTGTGCGACGAGAAAATCTTGGTAGGCGGGGTCGCCCGCGTCGGTGACGATGCACCCCTCCCAGCTGTGGTAGGGTTTGCTGAGCAAGGGGCCACCGCCACCGCCGCCACCGCCACCAGCACTGGCAGCACCCGCGACATTCGTAGCGGGAAGCACGATGCGGACGATGGCACCGGGGATTTCGTGGCGGAGAAATGCGTTGCCGTCGCGCCAGATTTCCGCCCTCGCGACGGAGAACTTTTCTGGCAATGGCCAGCGAACTTTTTTGCCAAACTCGGTCACGTTGAAATAGCTCAAGGTGTGAATGCCAGCGGCCTTCACGCGGCGGACGCCGTCGCGAAACTTGGCGATGCTCATCGGCCAGCCGCCGTGGGTTTTCCACTCTGCGTTGTCGTCGGTGAGCGGCGGGATGAACATGCCCATATACGGAAAATCAAAACTCGCCTGCCAGTTGACGCGCAGGCCGACCTCGCGGAGCTTTTCGGCGTTTTCGCAAATGAGGTCGGGCGAGCTGGAATAGGCACCCGTGCCAGCGACGTCGTGCGCGAGCGGGACGTTGACATCGAAAAACTCGGCGTAGTGTTTCGCCATCCAGCGCAGCCCGCCGCGCCAATCCGCCTCGTGTTCGGTGAGGTCGAAGTGGAAGTGCAGCGGGTTGGCGGCGTGGATGCGGTGGTTGATGTGGCGGAAGGCGAGGAGGCCGTTTGCGCTGGTTTGCAGCGTCACGTCGAGCGAGCGGTCATTGGGGTCGGCGGCAAACGTGATGCCGGTTTCGCCAGAGCTGGGCGTCTCGCTCCGCGCCTTGTTAGACGGAAACAACGTGACGAGCGGGACGCTTATCACGTCGGCAAAAACGGGGACAGAGTGCATTCCGTAGCGGAGGAAATTGTGCTCGGTGGCAGGGCGCATCCCGTAGTCAAACACGGCGTCGGCGAGCGGCTGGGGCAGGAGCGGGTCGCCCCAGTTGCGTCCGGCGGCGTTGGGCGCGACGGCGGCGGCGTCGGCGTTGCGCCCGTTGGCGGTCTTGAGGGCGGCGGCGGCGGCGTGGATGTTTGCGCGGGTGCGGGCGTTGTATTGTTTCCAGTCGGCAGAGCTTTCGTTGAAACGCGGGTCGCCCCAAGTCGTCCAAAAACGCCAGTGCGGGCTGGCACCGAGGAAACGCAGGCCGACTTGGACGGGCGCGGTGAAGGGCGCTTGACCGGCGGGCGCGGTGACCTCTACCGCCCAGCGGACGGAGCGGCGGGCGCGGTCGGGCGTGAACCGCTCGGCGAGCGTCGCCGTCGCGCCGCTGCTTGGGTTGCGCCAAACGGTGCGTATCTCGACGCCGCCATCGGCGAGCGCACGGGCGACGGGGCGGCCTTCGACGACGCAGCCGACGAGGCGCGTCACGTTGCTGGCGCGGTGGTGCGTGTCGCCAGCGTAGATGGAGACGAGTTCGCTGGCGGCGTTGAACTCGGCGGCGAGGCTGCCGCCATCTGAGATGCGGAACGCCACTTTGGCGTCGGCGGGCGCGGCGGGCGCGGCGGCGGCGTTGGTGTCTGCTGGCAATTCCGGCAGCGCGAGTGCCGCGCCCGATAACAACAGGGCCGCGAGAAATGGGAGTGTTTTCACGGCGGCGACTTTTGACGGGAAACCGTTTTTGGGAAGGCGGAAGTTTTCGACAAACGCAACACCACAGCCATCGTCGCCGTCGCCGCCGTCGCAGCGGGAGTTGGAGCTTGCGCCGAAAGCACGTCGCTCTTTGCTCCGCAGCATGAAGCTGTCTCCTGTTTTCCGCGTTTCCCAAGTTCGCAGTGTTGCCCGCCGCTGTCATTGGAGTTGGCGCGAAATCACTACCTATCTCGCGCTGGCGGGAGCCGCCGCGCAAGGGGCGGGATGCGCAGGGGACGGGGACTCAAGTAAGGAGTCGTCACAAAATAACCGTTACAATTTTGGGGGAATGTTTGTCTCGATGGTGTAGTTCCAGTCGCCGTGAAAATCGTGGGGTGTGAGGAGCACTTTGGAGATTTCCTCTGGGGTGACTTTTATGCCTGTTGGATAAGGGTTAGTGTCCAATCCGCACTGCACCTTGAGTCCTTT
>JAITPT010000031.1 GCA_031289285.1 Puniceicoccales bacterium | reverse complement strand
CCACCATGTCCACACCGTCCACCAAGTCCACGCCGTCCACCTCGCTTTAGCGGCGTGGAGTGCAGCACAGGCTACCGATATCGCCTGCGGCTCGGTAGCCTGTGCTACACTCCCGACGAACGGGTAACTGCGAAGACTATCAGACCAAAGAAGACACACCAGAGGATAGCCAGAAGGAACCAATGCAGAGGTCTGAGGGCAAAAGGCTTTTTTTCGGCAAAAGGAAGCGAAGCCGTCAATTGCGACGAAACAACACCAGCGGCAGTTACGCCCGTGCCTGCAGCGACAGCACCAGCGGTGGTGCCCGCGAGGCCAAGCGGAGCATTCGCAGCGGCATTGCCCGATAAAACAGCACCGCCATTGCCCACACCGCCTGCGCCCACGCCACCGCCGTTTTCCGGGCTTCCGGCGAGACTTGGCAAATCAAAAGGCGGCAGCGGCGGATGACGTAATTTGGGAAAAACCACCTTCGCTTTTTCAAAAAACAACTTGGCTCGCTTCTCATTTTTTGTCGTGCCGATCCCGTAAAAACAAGCGACATGCAGGCGCACGAACGCAGGCGCATAATTGCGTTTCGCCGCACTCTCATACCACTTGACCGCCTTGGCAAAAGGATAGACCGCGCCGCAATCGGGGCAAGTCGAGTCCCCCGTGCTTTCCGGCGAAACGGCGGCACCGCACGACCGACACACAAAAGGCGCGAAGCCGTTGGAGAAACACTCGCCCGTCAAAAACTGCGCAGGAGCGTCGCCCGCGTCGGCGCGTTCCCGAAGTGCCGGAGGGACGGGTTGAAAAGGCTTCTCCGAAGATGTGTGTGTGGTGGCCATGCGCGTTTTTTATTTGAGAACTTTGCGGCTGATGATTGTTGCAATCCGCGAGTTGTTTAGTGTGCTGTCAACTGTGTTCGCCGAAACTTCCAAAGTATAAACAAAGAGCGAAAGCGGCTCGGCAGGACACCAGCGAGCAATCGCAAGTTTCTGCGGACGAAAATCCGAGAGAACGCGACGCTGTGTCATGGCGTTGAGCGTCACAAGCGCGTATTTTTTGTAATTTGTATAGTGCGCGAAGTTGTCGTTTTCGTGCTCGTGCCCACGAACAATAATTTTCGGAGAAACACCGTAAATAGCGGCGTCGCCCAGCTTACTAACCGCTTCGTTGAAGTCCTCAATGCCCAACTCGGCACCAGCACTTCTGTGATAAAATTGTTTGCGCGGAAGTGTCTTGTGCAAACGCGCCCAGAAAAAATCCGGCAGCAAAAGCGGGTTGTGAAGTTGCTCGCGTGTATCTACGCATCCAAAACACGCAGGATGCGGAAGTCCGCCGTGGACAGCCATTAACGCTTCGTCGAACAAGACCATCACTGGCAATTTCTGAAAAAACGCGACGGCGGCTTCTCCAAACGGAAAGGCGGCGGGATTACTGTTGAGTTGACCAAAAAACTCGCTCGGCGCGACCTCGGAAGAAAACTTCTCGCGGTAGTCGTCAAACGAAAGTGCGGCGTCGTGATTTCCGATAACCGCCATGACATCAAAACGCTTTCCGCCAAACGTTTTTCCGGCGGCGGTTCCCATCACCCACGCGACAACTTCCGCGCTAAACTTTCCTCTGTCAATAAAGTCGCCGAGAAAAAAGAGCTGCGTGTTTTTATTACTTTGGAGCGGGTGTGGAGAAGACGGGTCGCGGTCGTGCGCGAAAGCAAAATCGGTGAGTATTTTTAGCGCAAGTAAGTCGCCGTGGACGTCGCCGATAAACCAAATTGGCGTCGCGCCGTCGGTGTTGTGTCGAAATGTTTTTCCCCAGTCTTTTTCGTGTTCTGGAAAAACGCTTGGAGGATTTTCTATATAAGACTTTTCACGAATGTATTCGAGAAGTTCTGATTGCAAGCCGCGAAAATCGTCAGGGCTAACCGGAGCGGCTTCCGCACGAACCACCGTGACATTGTAATCTGTCGTCGCGCCGCCGTTCGCTGTGTTTTTTGTCGGCGCGGGTGCGGTGTTCCCCGCCGCATCCCAATCCGCGACTTCCGCATCGTCAGGGAAGGCGCAAATAAATTGTTCTGGCTCAAACTCGGAGATGATTGCGCCCCTGTCGAGGCGGGCGGTTTTTCCCGCTGTATTTGTGATGCGCCAAGCATTGTTTTGCGCGTCGAGAGATAAATCAAAAATCGGCGTCCCGCGATAAATTGTTTTGTAGTGATAAAAGCTTATTTTTTCGTTGAAGAAACGGAGCGCAAAGTCATCGCGCCCTAAAAAAAACAGGGCACCCGTAAGGATAACTTCGGTGGCTGTTTTTTTGTTTTTTATTTTGAGTAAAAACGAACTGGCGTGTTCCGCCGACGGCGACGGCGGAATAAAAAGCAGACGGGCGCCAGTCTTTTGTCCCGTTAGCAAAAGCGGGCTTGCGGCGGCGGCGGTGGCGGTCTGTTGTTCGGAGTCTTCCGGTGTCATAGCAGGTGTGTTGTTGTGTGTTATTTGCGCGGCGGTTTTATTACGGGATGCGGACGAGTATTTTTAGTGCTTCGCGCCCGCTTGCGCGTCCCGCGAGCGAGAGAATATCGCCGTCGGCAAGCGGGCTATTTTCGGCAAAAACTTTTCCGTTTAGCAGGCTGAGATTTTTGGCGCTTGGCGCGTGAGAAACAAGCCAGCGGGCGGTCGCCTCTTCGCGGCTTAAACAAAATTGCGGCTCCGAAGAAAAACGGGCGTCAGCGGATAATTGTGTGAGCAGTTGTTTCCCCACTTTTACGTCTTGGGAGAAAACGAGGCGCGGCGGTTCGCTGCCGCTTGGATGTTCGACGGGTTCGAGCGAAAGTTGTTTTTCTGCAACGTTTTGTGTTTGTGTTGCCGAGGTCGCGCCGGAGGAGTCGCCCGCGACGGCGGCGGCGAGAAATGCCTTGTGCAGTGTTTCTGCAGAGGGACGCCCGATGGGGTCGGGAGAGAGTGCGGCGAGGAGCAGTTGTGTGATTTGCGGCACGATTTCTGGCGCGGTGAAATCGCCTTGAAAAGCGATAGGCGGCGCGTCGCCTGTGAGGACTGTTTTTTCGTATTCTTCCTGCGTAGGGCGGGCGCAGGGATTTCCCTGTCCAAGAAGTTCGTAGAGAATGAGTGCTGCGGTGAAAACATCGGAGGCGGCACTGGGCACACTATCGCCTCCGCGCAGGTGTTCGGGCGAGTGGTAATTGGGTGTGCCGATGTAGCCTTGTTTTGCGTGCCAAGGGGCACGTTTATCAGCGAGGATAGAGAAATCTGTATCAACAATAAGCGGGCGGAAACCTATGCCGGCGGAGACAGGCGGCATCTGAATATTAGCAGGTTTGAGGTCGCAATGGACGACACCCGCAGCGTGAAGTTTTTTTATCCCTGCAAGGATAACTTTTGCCATGAGGACGCGGCGTTGCCATGCGAGCGCGGCGGAGCCTTCGGTGGCGTTGCGCAGAAGTGTTTCGAGGTCGTAGCCGCCTTCTATAAACTCGTAGGCTTGGAAAAAACTCGGATAGGGGCAATTGCCGATACGTGCCTCAAAAGCGGTGTTGGATTTGAGGCAGTAGGGGGCAGCCTCGGAGGCAGAGACGCGGCGGTTCAACTCGCGGACATGGGCGATGTAGGGTTTATACCAACTCACGCCGGGAGCGGGCGTGGTGTAGGATTTTAGAAAAACGCGCACACCGCCGGAGTCGGTCGCCTCGTAGGCGTTCGACATGCGCCCCTTGTGGATGTGCCGCAGGAGCGAGTAGTAATTGCCACTGTTTTCGGGGACAATGAGGGTGCCGGTTTTCGGGATGGGAGGCATGGCGGGAAAAGCGGAAAAAGCGGGGGTGAACGGCGCGAGCGACGGCGGGTGCGACAGCGAGTGCTCAGGCCGAGACTTTGTATTTGTCGCCGCCGAGAGATGTCTCGTCGGTGAGACGCCATGTTTCTTGGCCGAAGAGCGGGTGGGCGTCGCTCTCGCCGGGGAGTGTGCTCTGGGAGATGAAAACGGATTTGCCGATGACCTCCATGAGCTTTTGGAAGTCAACGTGCCGCATCCCGTCGTGCGCAACGGAAAGGATTTCGTATTCGCAACCGTTCGCCATCGAGAGCTTGTAGAAAATCTCGGACTCGGGCGCGTGGATAAAAAGTTTCACGCGCTTGTTGTGAATTTTTTCGATGAGCGCAGGCAAAAGACTTTCTTGTAATTTGACGGCCTCGCCGGTCTCGACCGCCTCATCGGTGAGCAGCACGACGACGCGGTGGCAGGACTGCGCGGGACGCCACGGGAAGTCGAGCGCGATGTCGAGCGCGGCGAGCGTCACCTCGTCGCCGGTGGTGCGCACGCGGGCGAGTGCCTTCTCGAATTCGGCGGTCTCGGAGGTGAAGCAGCGCCGCGTGGCGGGGTCGGGATTTTGGTAGAGGTCGTCGAGGAGCGTGACGTCTTGGCGTGCGGTGTAGCAGTGAAACTTTCTGTTGCCGAAAGCGTGCGCGAGGAAGTCGAGGCGGATGTCCCACGTGCGGAGTGCGTCTTTGGAGAAGACGGCGGTGAGCTTGCTGATGTTGTCTTTGACGGCGCCGATGCACGGAGTCATCGAGTCGGAGGCGTCAATGCAAAAAACGATGTCTGCGCATTCTCTTCCTGGCATGGTATTCGGGTGGGTTGGCGGTTAGCGGTTGGCGTGGTTGACGGGGAGGCGTTTTGGCGGGAAGCGCAAAACGTGGCGCGGACACGCCACCCTCGCAAGGAGAAAAAACATCCGGCACAGGTCTCATAGAACTGATAAGACCTATACGACCTATAAGACCTATAGGCCGCCGCCACCGCCGAAGCCGCCGAAGCGGGAGGTGGACTTTTGCAGGCAGGGTGCTTCCCTGAGCGGGATGTCCCCCGAAGACAAAAAGTTTTCCAACAACACCGCCGCCACCGCCGCTGCCGACGCCACCGACGCCGCCACCACCGACGCCGCCGCTGCCGCTGCCACCGAAACCATCGTCGCGCCGGCGACTCCGACGGCGGGCGGTGCGCTGGCGGTGTTGCGCTTGAGCGGGCCGCTCTGCGGGCGCGTCGCGAAAGAAGCCTTCGGGCGGACAGCGGAACCGCTGGCGCGGCGGGCATACACCGGCGTCTGGCGCGACACGGCGGGCGCGGAAGTTGACCGCTGCGTCTTCGTGTTTTACGCCGCTGGCGCGTCCTACACGGGCGAACCTGCGCTCGAAGTAAGCTGCCACGGAAACCCGCTGATTGTGCGCCGGATTTTGGCGGACTGCACGGCGCGTGGCTGTCGGCTCGCGGGGCCGGGCGAGTTCACGCGGCGGGCGTTCGCCAACGGACGGCTCGACCTCTCGCAGGCGGAAGCCGTGGCGGACATCGTCAACGCCCGCTCGGAAGACGCGCTCGCGGCGGCGCGGCGCCTGCTGGCTGGCGAGCTTGGGCGCAAGGTGGCGGCGTGGGCAGAGCGGCTGCTGCGCACGCTCGCGGGGCTGGAGGCTTACATTGATTTTCCCGAGGAAGATTTACCGCCGGAGACACAGGGCGGGCCGGTCGCGGAGCTGCGCACGTTGGCTGGCGAACTGGCGGCGACGGCGGAGACCGCGAAGTTTGCGGCGGGCCTGCGCGATGGCGTCGCAACCGTCATCGCCGGTGCTCCCAACGCCGGAAAATCTTCGCTGCTCAACGCCCTGCTCGGCGAGGAACGCGCGCTCGTGAGCGACGAGCCGGGCACGACGCGCGACTTCCTGAGCGAGTATCTGAACGCAGGCGCACACCGCATCCGCATCACGGATACGGCGGGGCTGCGCACGGCGGCAGGCGCAGGCGCGTTGGAGCGGCGCGGCATGGAGTTGGCGCGAGAACAAATCGAAAAAGCGGACTTCTGCTTGCTCGCCGTGGACGCCGCCGCGCCGCCGCCGGAGTTGCCAGATTGGGCACAGGCCGCGTTCGCACACGGGCGGGCGATGCTCGTGCTGAACAAATCGGATTTGCCCGCGAACCCGCTGACCGCCGCTCTCCTGCCAAACCTGCCACGCGCGGCGGTGTCGGCAAAAACAGGCGCAGGTTTGCCAGAGTTAAAAGCGCGGCTGGCGGAAGTCTTGGAACGCGGCGAAATCGTGCCCGCTGGCGACACCGGCCTCGTGGTCAACGCCCGCCACGCCGACGCCCTCCGCCGCGCCGCCGAGCGCATCGGCGCAACGGCGGAATTGCTGCGCGACGGAATGCCCGCCGAGTTAGCCGCTGGCACCTTGCGCGACGCCCTCGACGCCCTCGGCGAAATCACGGGCCGCGCCGCCGTCGAAAACGAGCGTATGCTCGACGCCCTCTTCGCAAACTTTTGCATCGGCAAATAAACCCGCAAACCGCGCACCGCCGCGCACCACCGCGCCGCCGCACCAGCCACCGCGCCGCCCCTTCTCCATGAAACTTCCCCCAGAAAAAAGTGTCTCGTCTCAAATGTTTCCTTTCAAACATCTCCGTTGTTCACGGCTCCTAAGAACCGCGCTTTGCGCCGTCGCCCTCACCTCCGCCCTCGCCGCTGCACCCGCATCCGCCGCGCCCGCACCAACCGACACCGCCTTGCCGCGCAACGTCACCTCGCTCGCGACAGACGCCGCGCTCGACGCCAACTTCCGCTCGCCGCCGTCGTCTGCCGCGACATGGGTTTTCTGGATGTGGCCGCGCACAGACTCGACCTTCGAGGCGGTCACACGCGACATCGAAGCGATGCGTGCGCAAGGCATAGGCGGCGCGTTGCTCTACGAGTGCGGCTTCGGCACACTCAAATACGCGGGCAACAAAATGGTGCGCGACGGCAAGGGTTGGCATCGTGTCAACACAAAAGATTACGCTGGCTCTTACTCGGCACCGATGCCGCTGCCGCCCGTGGAACCTTGGGGCAAACGCATCCGCGAACTCTACCGCCACGCCTCAAAAGAGTGCGGGCGCAACGACATCAAACTCGTCTTGTCCGTCGGCCTCGCGGGCACCTCCGGCCCGATTCCCATTGAGCACGGGCAACAACTCATCGTAGCGTCGGAGGCCTTCGTCACAGGCCCGCGCCAACTCGCCGCCCGTTTGCCCGACCCGCCCGCCAGCCGCACCAATGCGTGGGCGTCTCATGCACCTGCCGGAGGCATCCCCGCGACACTCACCGGCAAACTAAATATGCCCGCGCCAGTGTCGCTCAACGCAACCACCAAACCCGCCAAGAAATCGCGCAAGTTTTCCGGTAAAGAAATCGCCGTCTTGGCATTCCCGAAACGCACCGCCAGTGCCCCAATCGCAAAAAACGAAATCATTAACCTCACAAAAAACTTTGACGCCGACGGCATTCTCCGCTGGAAAGTTCCAGCGGGCGAATGGACGATTTTGCGCTTCGCCTACATTCCGACCGGCGCGTCAAACCAATGGGGTTTTTATTCCAATATGCTTAGCAAAGAAGCAAGCGAAGTCTGCTGGGGATCCACAATCGGGAAACTGCTCGCAGAAATGTCTCCCGACGAACGAAAAGGTCTCTACGGCGTCGAAGACGACTCGTGGGAAGCCGGTATTACAACATGGACAAAAACCTTCCCCGAAGAATTTCTACAACGCCGCGCTTACGATTTAATTCCGCTCCTGCCCGCACTTCTTGGAAAGACCGTCAACAGTGCCGCCGAAACCGAAAAAATCCGCCGCGATTTCTACCGCACAATCGCCGACCTCATTGCCGATAACCACTACGGACATTATGCAAAACTCGCCGCGAAAAACGGACTGCTATTTTTCTCCGAAGCCGCTGGCCCACACCCGCCGCAAATAGACCCGTTTTTGAACTCCAGCAAAGTCAATGTCGCGATGGGAGAATACTGGGTGCCCTCGCCGCACCGCCCGACACCCCCGCGCCGCTTCATGCTGCGTAACGCCGCCACTGCTAACCACATATACGGCAAACTGCTGACTCCTTGCGAAGCCTTCACCTCCGGCGGGCCGCACTGGGAAGACACATTTTTTGAAATGAAAAATACCGCCGACCAAGGTTTTGCCGACGGTTGTAATTTGCCCATTATACACTGCTTCAGCCACTCGCCGTCGGCGACCGCCGAACCGGGCTATGTTTATTGGGCTGGCACACACTACACACGCCAAAATACATGGTGGCGGCATAGTCACGCTTTTAACACTTATCTTGCCCGTTGCTCCTATATTTTGCGCCAAGGTTTGTTTGTCGCCGATGCACTCTATTACTACGGCGACGCCATCGCGGGCGGCGGCGGAATTGGCGGCATCGAGCCAATGAAAACACGCCCGGCGCGTCCCGCCGAAGGCTACGACCACGACAATTGCAATCTCGATGTTTTGCTCAACCGCGTGTCCGTCAAAAACGGTAGAATTACGCTCCCCGACGGAATGAGCTACCGCGTTCTTGTCGTGCCCAAAACAGTGTTTGTCTCAGAACAAGCAAAAAACAAATTGAGCGAAATAGAGAGTGCCGGCGGCGTTGTCGTGCATGAGAAAAAAGAGACGCCAGCAGACGTTCTTAAAAAACTCGGCGTCGCGCCCGATTTAGAATGGCGCGGTCTCTCCGCCGACGGCGAAATTGACTGGCTGCACCGCGCCACCGCCGACACCGATTTCTACTTCATCGCAAGCCGTTGGGAGCACGTCGAAAATCTCGAATGCACATTCCGCATCGCCGGCAAACAGCCGGAATTGTGGAACCCAGTCACTGGCGAAATCCGCAACCTCCCCAACTTCCGCCAAACCGCAGACGGACGCACTATCATCCCGCTAAAGTTCGAACCTCGCGAAAGCGTTTTTGTGGTGTTTCGCAAAAAAATCGAAAACGGGAGAACCGATGTCGCCGCAGTGGGGAAAACAGAAAACAATTATCTCGACTACCAAGTTGTTAAACAACTCACTGCCCCGTGGAAAGTCACTTTTGACCCCAAGAAAAACGGTGCTGGCGAAGTTGTTTTCGCGCAATTGCAAGATTGGTCGAAATCCACAAATCCGCAAATCCGCCACTACTCTGGAACCGCTGTTTATCGGACAACCTTTTCGATAAACACCCCGCCCGTCGCAACCGAAATAGCGAATAAAAACGAAGAACCGAAAAACTTCTTTTACGCATTTTGTATCACTGGCAATGACCCCAAAAACCAAAAAACAGATAGAAACGTAGATGAACAAAACAAATTGCTTGCCGAACTCGGTTATGACGGCGTCCTGCACCTCAGAAGCCAGTCAGCATATCGCGGATTTAGCACTCTATCCGAACGTGTCGCCTCTGGAAAAAAACTCGGGATTTCTGCCATTCCCTATTATCAAATCCAGATAAATGGAGATATAAATAAAGGCATAGAAGGAGGTCTCGCAAAGGCACTCGAACCCCTCAAAGACTCAAAAATTAAAATAATTCAGGTTGACATTCGTGGCGGTCAGCCCTCGGACGCCTCTTTAGATGATAAGTTCGTCGAGAAGATTTATGAATTGCGCAAATACACCGACCCACTCGGCATAAAAGTTGTGCTCTATCCGCACATCGAAAGTATCAACGAAACGTTTGCCGATTGCCTACGTATCGCCAAACGTTTCCCAAATCACGAAGTCGGTGTCATGTTTAATCTTTGCCACTGGGCTGTCGTTGACCAAAAAACCGACTTCCACACACTCATTAGAGAAGCGAAACCTTATCTCTCTTGTGTGACAATTAGCGGAATGGACAATCTCAACGAATGGAAAAAAGGTAGTAAATGGACTAATTTGTTAAGACATGCCATCAAGCCATTGGGCGTCGGTTCATTCGACATTAAGCCATTGCTCAAAACACTACGGGAAATTGATTACAGAGGGCCGATTGGATTGCAATGTGCTGGCATTCGCGGCGAAACAAGAACACACCTGACACAATCTATGAACGAATGGAAAAAACTCACACAAAACGTCTCGAGCAAAGCACCCGAAGTCGCCGTCGTTGCGAGCAAAACTGAAGAACCGAAAAACTTCTTTTACGCATTTTGTATCACCGACCACGACACGAAAAAAAGAAATATGGACGAGCAAAATAAATTGCTTGCCGAACTCGGTTACGACGGGATACTGCACCTCGGCAACCACCCAAAATATAGGGGACTCAACAGCCTACCAGAACGTGTCGCCTCCGCAACAAAACACGGAATATCGGTAATTCCCTATTGCAGTCTCGACATAAACAAAGATGTTAATTCTGGGCTAAAAGATGGTTTCGCAAAAATATTAGAATGCCTCAGAGACGCAAAAATCAAAATGGTGCAACTTGATTTTCACGGCGGCAAACCGTCAGACATAACACTGGATGACAAGTGCGTCGCAAGGATTTCTGAATTGCGCAAATACACCGACCCGCTCGGTATTAAAGTTGTGCTCTATCCGCACATCGGAGGTATCAACGAGACGCTCACTGATTGCCTGCGTATCGCCCGACGTTTCTCCAATCACGAAGTCGGCGTGATGTTTAATCTTTGCCACTGGGCTGTTGTCAACAAAAACCCCGACATCCACGCACTCCTTAAAGAGGCAAAACCCTATCTCTCTTGTGTGACAATTAGCGGAATGGACGACCTCAAGGAATGGAAGAGAAGTAGCAAGTGGAACGACTTGTTGAGACATGCCATCAAGCCGTTGGGGGTCGGTTCGTTTGACATTAAACCATTGCTCAAAACGCTACGGGAAATTGATTATCGCGGACCGATTGGATTGCAGTGTTACGGCATTCGCGCCGACGCAAAAACACATCTGACACAATCCATGAACGAGTGGAAAAAACTCACGCAAAACGTCGCAAGCAAGACACCCGAAGTCGCCGTCGTAGCGAGTAAAACAGAGGAGCCGAAAAACTTGTTTTACGCATTTTGCCTCACCAGTGGCGACGCAAAAAAACGAAACTTAGACGGGCAAAACAAGTTGCTTGCCGAACTCGGTTATGAAGGCGTTTTGCACCTCAGCAACCAGCCAATCTATCGCGGACTCAATAGTCTGCCGACACGTATCGCCTCTGCAAAGAAACACGGGATTTCAACCATTCCCTATTACCGCATCCACATAAACCGCGACCTTAACCTCAACATAAAAGGAGGTCTCGCAAAGGCACTGGAACCTATCAAAGACGCAAAACTAAAAATGATACAGATTGACATTTATGGCGGCAAGCCGTCGGACGCCTCGTTAGATGATAAGTTCGTCGCCAAGGTCTATGAATTGCGCAAATACACCGACCCGCTGGGCATTAAAGTTGTGCTCTATCCACACATCGAGAGTATCAACGAAACGCTTGCCGATTGCCTACGTATCGCCAAACGTTTCCCCAATCACGAAGTCGGTGTGATGTTTAACCTTTGCCACTGGGCTGTCGTTGACCAAAAAACCGATTTCCACGCACTCCTTAGAGAAGCGAAACCCTATCTCTCTTGTGTGACAATTAGCGGAATGGACGACCTCAAGGAATGGACGAGAAAAGGCAAGTGGAGCGATTTGCAAAGACATGCTATCAAACCATTGGGTGTTGGTTCATTTGACATTAGGCCCTTGCTCAAAACGCTACGGGAAATTGATTATCGCGGGCCGATTGGATTGCAGTGTCACGGCATTGGTGGCGACTCACGGAAGCATCTGACGCAATCCATGAACGAATGGAAAAAGCTCACGCAAAGTCTCTCGGATGTGAAGCGTTCTTCAAGTGCGCCGACGCGTGTGTCAACAAATGTGCCGACGAATGTGCCGCGCCATTTTCTCAACCTTGGCGATGTGCGCGAAATCGCTGCTGTGCGAGTGAACGGTGTTTCGCTCGGTGTGGTTTGGACAAAGCCTGCTCGCATCGAAATCACTCACGCTCTACGCACGGATGTCAGTGGAAATATCGCTGCTGAAAACACCCTTGAAATCGAAGTCACCAATCTCTGGATGAATCGCCTAATCGGTGACGAGCAGCTTCCCAAGGAACAGCGCATCACTGAAACCAACATGCACAAGTTCACCAAAGCCACCCCGCTTCTCCCCAGCGGCCTCATCGGGCCAGTAATACTCGAAAAATCAAAATAGTTAAACCTAAGAACGGCAGTTCAGCGGAAAGGGTTTGAGCAAGATTTTGAGGCGGCTGCGCTTTGCGCTTTTCCGACGCGCACCTTGTGGTGCGTGGAGCGGAAAGCGCAAGCCGCAGACGGCCAAAAGATTGTGCAAAACCGCCCGCATTAACTGCCGTTTTTAGGTTCAAAAGTGTGCCAGCCTCAAAAGCGGAACTCGGGTTTTAGTTCGTTCTTCCTAACGCCACGAAAACAAACGGGTGTGAAATTATTAGCCTGGTTAAATATTCGAGGGGGGGGGGGGAGGGGAAAGCGAGAATAAAAAACGATTTTGAAACCACGGATGGACACGAATGGGCACGAATAAAAAGTAAGAGGGGCATTTTTAACCACAAAGGGCACAAAGGTTTCACAAGGGGCACAAAGAGGAAAATCAAATCCTCCCCGCAAACTTCAAGCCACAAAACCTAAATTTTTTCAAACTTCAGATTGTTTAACCCGGACTTCGGTTAAATCTTCAAATTATTTTGCTTTGTGGCCTTTGTGAAATTTTTGTGGCCTTTGTGGTAAAAATCGTTTTGCTCCCCGTTTTTTCCCCGCGCCCCGCCCCGCCCCCGCCGTCCCACGACGCCGACGCCTACTTTCCGTATTTGTGGTTATTCGGCGCAGTAAAAAGTGCCTGTCCCTTTTTGTTTGCCCCGTGCCGCGAACTGCGGGGTTCACCGAGGCAAATTCAAAATATCTGCGTTCTCTGTGTTATCTGCGGTCAACATCCCACATATCGAGCATGTAAAAAAAATGCCTGTCCCTTTT
>JAITPT010000236.1 GCA_031289285.1 Puniceicoccales bacterium | reverse complement strand
CTCCACGCCATCGACGTCCCCCACGCAGGACACCCCGAGCGCCCGCGACACCCCCCCCCCGCACCGACCGCCGCCCCGCCGCCCCCCTCGCCAACCGCCGCTGGCCCGCAAGTCGTCGCCCGCCGTTCCACCGCCGGAGCCTCGCTACTACGCGAACGCGAACGCGGGCGCGGACGTAGCACCAGCACCGGCACCCGCATTGCCAAACACTGACACACAGCACTCACTATTAAACACCAGCCATGATATTCCTTAACGCCTTCCACATCGCCATACGCGAAATCAGCCGCAACCTCCCGCGGGCATTCCTTACCGTGCTCGGTATTATTATTGGTGTCGCGGCGGTCATCACCATGCAGACCCTCGGCCAAGGCACCACCGAGGTCGTCCGCTCCCAGTTCTCGCGCTTCGGCGAAAACCTCCTCTTCGTGCGCCCAGGTCTCGCCTTCGGCCCGCGCTCCGCATCTGCTGGCATCCCCAGCTTCACCGAGGACGACATCGTCGCCATCCGCGAGCAACTCCCCAGCGTCAAAGACGCCGTGCCCGCCAAAAACGCCGCCCTCACCACCCGCTTCCGCCAGAACGCCCGCAGCACCGGAGTCGTCGGCACCTACGACCGCTATTTCGCGATGAACAACTGGGAGTTGGCCGACGGTCGCGTTTTCAACGACGCCGAAGAGCGAAACGGTGCCGCCGTCTGCGTCATCGGCGAGACCGTCCGCCGCGAACTCTTTAACGGCGCCGCCGCCAATCCCGTCGGCTCAAAAATCCTCATCCGCAACGTCGCCTGCGAAATAATCGGCGTCCTCAAATCCAAAGGGCAAATGGGTTGGCGCGACCAAGACGACACCATCATCATGCCCCTCACCAGCCTCAACCAACGCATCGCTGGCCACGTCTCCATTCACGACATTGACAACATCGTCGTCGCCGCCCGCGTCGGCACCGACTCCGCCAAAGTCACCACCGCCCTCACCTCGCTCCTGCGCCAACGCCGCAATTTGAAACTTGGGCAAGACGACAACTTCTCGATATTCGAGCCGCGCCAAATCGCCGAGTCCATCAGCTCCACCATGAAAACCATGACGAGCCTCCTCGCCGCCGTCGCAGGCGTCGCCCTCCTCGTCGGCGGCATCGGCATCATGAACATCATGCTCGTCTCCGTCACCGAGCGCACACGCGAAATCGGCATCCGCCTCGCCATCGGTGCCCGCGCTGGCGAAGTGCTCCTGCAATTCCTCGTCGAAGCCGCTACACTCTCCTGCCTCGGCGGCCTACTCGGCATCGCCCTCGCCATCATCCTCTGCGCCGCCCTCGCGCCACTCATCGGCGTCGCATTCCATTTTAATCTCGCAATCAACTTCATCGCATTCCTCTTCTCCGCCCTCGTCGGCATCGTCTTCGGCTTTACGCCAGCCCGACGCGCCGCCGCCCTCGACCCGATTGAGGCCCTGCGGCACGAATAAAAAACTGCGAAACAAAACTTGCGCTCCACTGTCCTGCACCTATCGTCACGCACCTTTTATTTTTCACACACAGCCACGTCTCCCTTTCCTCAACCACAACCAACAAACACCGCACTATGACCGCCACGGAAGAAACCACCCTCGAAGAGGCCCGCTCCGGCGACCTCATCGCCTTCAGTAACCTTGTCTCCATCTACCAAGACAGGATTTTTGCAAAAGTCTTCAGCATCCTGCGCAACCGCCAGGACGCCGAAGAGATTACCCAAGACACCTTCATCCGTGCCCAACGCGGCCTGCCCAACTTCCGCGGCACCGCCTCCTTCTCCACATGGCTCTACCAAATCGCCACCAACCTCGCCAGAAACCGCTACTGGTATTGGTGGCGCCGACGCCGCGACGCCTCGATGTCCCTCGACAGCCCATTTGGCGAGGACAACGACATGACCCTCGTGGACGTCCTCCCCGACGTGGAGCTCACGCCCTTTCAGCAGACCGTCAACAGCGAGTTCGTCTCCCGTGTCAATGAGTGTATGGAAATGCTCAAAGACGCGCACCGCGAAATCCTCGAGATGCGCAACGTCAAAAACATGGCCTACGAAGAAATCGCCGAAAACCTCGGCCTCTCCATCGGCACCGTCAAAAGCCGCATCGCCCGCGCCCGCGAAGCACTCCGCGCATTCATGGGCGAAGAGTTCGCATAACCTTTCTTCCTTTAGCCACACAAAAAAATGAACGACCTCGATTTTAGAGAATTGCTCAACGAATACATTGACGGCGAACTCACCGAAGCACGCCGCACAGCCCTCATCGCCGAGTTGCAAAAGTCGCCAGAGCGCCGCCGCGAATTTCAGCAGCAACGCCGACTCGCCCTCGCCGTGTGCGAATGGGAGGAGACGCGCCAACGCACTTGGCGGGACATCCTCCGCGAGACCCTCCGCGCCTTCTCGCCCTTCCGCCTCTCGCGTAGCGGCGCACTCGCCCTGAACGCCGCCGTCCTGCTCTTCGCCGTCGGAGGTTTCCAAAGCCGCGCCCCCAACGCCGCCGACCTCATCCCCTCCGCCCCTTCCGCCGCACGCATAGCTCCCGCCGCCACCGTCACCACAACCGACGCCGCCTTGCCGCCCGCCCTCGCCGACGATTTATCCGCCGACGACATCTCCTCCGAAACATCGCCCGACTCCTCGCCAAGCCTCCTCACCGAGGACTACGCCTTCGTCCGGCTCTAAGCACATTTTTTTTCAACACACCAAAACCAACAACCAAACAACACACACAACTACTATGGGAAAACAGTATAACAAAGTCCTCAAACGCCGTCGCGCCCGCGCCTACGAAAGCCGCGTAAAGCTGCGCATCCAAGAAGCCAAAAACGCCAAAAAGAAAAAGTAGCCCGCCCTCACATCGCTGAGATTGCGAGCACTGCTGATGTTGCTTCTCGCCCATGATGCAGGCGTGGGGGAAACATCCCTCACATCGCTGAGATTGCGAGCACAGCTGATGTTGCTGGCGTTGAAGGGGAGGGGTGTCGCTGGCAGGTGCCCTCGTAGTGTCACCAGTGCCGTTTCGACGTCTTGCGGGTCTTCTTCCCGTCGGTTCTCCCTCCGCGCCTCCCCGCTTCCCTTCGTCTTTACGAAGGACAAACATCTCAGCGGAATCCGAGTTGAAGAAGACTCGAGTTAATGATCCATGCCTTATGCCGCCTGTCATGTCAAGTAACTTATTTAGCCTGGTAAATTATTCGGATAGCCCATTGGGGTTGGAGGGCAGTCTTCCTCCCCCATCCCCCTCAAATGCTGCCGCACTCCGCTCATTCGCTCCATGCCTATGCTACCCGCCATGTCAAGTAATTTATTTAGCCTGGTAAATTATTCGGCTTAACCCCAAAGGTTGCCAACGGAATTGCAACAGGAATTGCAACATGCCGATTTCCATTATGTTGTGCAACTCAATTGGGGTTGGGGTGCGACGGCGGCACTGGGAACGCTGGCATCCTGCTGGCTTGCTGCCGCCGTCGCCTACGGCGACGCTTCGGGCGGCGGGTGGGCGACGGGGACGCTGCGAGCCGCTTCGCACCATGCTGGCGAGCCGCCAGCGTTCCCAGTCGGGCAAGCCAGCCCATTGGGGTTGGAGGGCAGTCTTCCTCCCATTCCTTCAAATGCTGCCGCACTCCGCTCATTCGCTCCATGCCTTGTGCCACCTGTCATGTCAAATAACTTATTTAGCCTGGTAAATTATTCGGATAGCCCATTGGGGTTGGAGGGCCGTCTTCCTCCCCATCCCCTCAAATGCTGCCGCACTCCGCTCATTCGCTCCATGCCTTGTGCTACCCGTCATGTCAAATAACTTATTTAGCCTGGTAAATTATTCGGCTTAACCCCAAAGGTTGCCAACGGAATTGCAACATGCCGATTTCCATGATGTTGTGCAACTCAATTGGGGTTGGGGTGCGACGG
>JAITPT010000199.1 GCA_031289285.1 Puniceicoccales bacterium | reverse complement strand
GAGGCAAACACGGGTTGCGTCCCTACGGGACGCGACGGGGGGGGGGGGCATCACGAACACGGGGTTGAAACCCCGTGCTACCGACATCCCGTCCCTACGGGACGAAAAGCATCGTTGTTTTCGGACATGCAGATTTATTTTTAGGAGTGCCCCTAAAAACGGCAGTTAATGCGGGCGGTTTTGCGCAATCTTTTGGCCGTCTGCGGGTTGCGCTTTCCGTTCCACGCGCCGCAAGGTGCGCGTCGGGAAAGCGCAAACCACAGCCGCTTCAAAATCTTGCGCAAACCTTTTACGCTGAACTGCCGTTCTTAGGATTAAGTTGTGCGGCGGCGAGTTTTGCGAATGCCAGACCTCGATGACTTACGCGGTCTTTGGCGTCGGGGGGGAGTTCGGCGAAACCGAGCACATCACCGTCGCGTTGGAAAATGGGGTCGTATCCGAAACCGCCTTCGCCACGTTCAGTGCGCAAAATCCGTCCTTTGCAGAAGCCGTCAAAAAGGAACTCGCTGCCTGTTGGTGAAATCAAAACTAACTGGCAGAGAAAATGTGCGCCGCGTTTTTCATCGGGCACATTGTCCAGTGCGGTAAGGAGTTTGGTGCGGTTGGCGACATCTGTGGCGTGTGGGCCGGCGTAGTTGGCGGTTTCGACGCCCGGGGCACCGTCGAGTGCGTTGCAGCACAAGCCGCTATCGTCGGCGAGCACCCACGCATCGCTTGGTGCGACGGCGCGGAGGGCGCGGGCTTTTTGTCGGGCGTTGCCGAGGAAGGTGCCTGTGTCTTCGGGGACATCTGGCATACCGCCAGCAGCGGAGGCGTCGCAAATCTCAAAGGGCAAACCACTTGCGGCGGCAAGTCGTGCAAACTCGGCGGCTTTATGCGCGTTGCCGGTGGCGAGAATAAGCTGCGGGCGGTGCGACGGTGCGGCGGGTGTGGGTTGCGTGGCGGCAGCGGGCGGCGCGGTGTTTTTGCGCGAAACAGGCAGCCACGAGATTGGGGGCGTGGTAAGTAGTGCGATGAAAAACCGGTAGCGCCACGAGGGGATGCACACAGTTGCGCCGTGTTTTGAAAAAAGGTTGCGCAGGGAATCGCGGACGACGCGCCGACTCTCCAACCAGAGGAAATTAGGGAATACGCCGTATTTTTGTGCGTCCATGAGCGGTGTGCTGTGAAAACCCGTGCGCACGAGACCTGGGCAGAGTGCTTGCACGCGCACACCGTCGGCGCGGACATCGTGGCAGAGGCATTTTGAGAAGGAGAGCAACCATGCCTTGCTGGCGGCGTATTGTGCGCAATCTGCGCCGTGTAGAAAAGCGGCGACAGAGGAGACGTTGACGATGTGTCCGCATTTGCGGCGGCGCATCGGGCCGAGTGCGGCGTGTGTGAGCCGTGCAGGCGCGAGCACGTGAACCTGTATCGTGCGGCAATCGTTTTCGAGGTCTTCGGCGGGTGTCCGGTTCTCAAAACCAAAACCGGCGTTGTTGACAAGCACGTCGAGGTGCTCGGTTTGCGCGAGACGTTCCTCCAACTTTTTCAGCTGCGCGGGGTCGGCGAGGTCGGCGGGGAAAACCTCTACTGCGGCGTCGGGATGGCGTTCTTGTATCTCGGATTTCAGTGCTTCGAGCAGAGGGATGCGGCGGGCGACGAGGAGCAGGTCGTAACCTTTATCTGCAAGTTGGAGCGCAAAGTCTCTGCCAAGCCCGCTTGACGCGCCGGTAACTGCGGCGACCGGTCGGACGGCGCGGATGGCGGCGGCGGAAGTGGCGGGTGATGTGTTGGTGGTGTCGGTGTTGGTATTCATCGTTGTGAAGGCGAGGAGGGAGAGAGGTCGGGGAGTAGGTCAGGGGTTTTGAAGAGGGGGATGGTTGGGTTTTCTCGGGCAAAATAATTGGCGTTCCAATCGTTTTGGAAGAGGACGGCGAGACGCTCGCGGGCATCATAGACGAGCTTGGCACCACCAAGAAAAAGCCCGTCAAACGCCTCGCGAGGCACCGCCGGCGAGACCCAGCGGGCGACAGTCCAAGGCGCAGTTTCGAGGCGGACAGAGGCGTTGTATTCCGTTTGCAGGCGGTAGGCGACGACATCGAATTGCAGCGGGCCAACCGCAGCCAACAACGGGATAGAACCGCCGTCGGCAGGCATGAAACGCTGGACAACTTTCTCCTGCAATAACTGCTCCAGCCCCGAACGGAAGCGTTTGAAACTGCCCGTGTCAGTGTTGTGGAGAAGGGCGAAACACTCCGGCGCAAAGGGCGGGATGGCGTCGAAAACGATGTCGGGGTCTTCCGAAAGTGTGTCGCCAATACCGAAGTCGGGCAGGCCAGTGACGCCCAGCACGTCGCCCGGCCAAGCCTCGTTGACGGTCTCGCGCTCTTGCCCGAAAAGTTGATGCGAAAAAGAGAGACGGATTTTTTTGCCGCTTTGACAATGCGCGACCTGCATGTCGCGAGAGAACTTGCCAGAACACACGCGCAAAAAGGCAAGGCGGTCACGGTGCTTGGGGTCCATGTTGGCCTGTATTTTGAAAATGAAGGCGGAAAAAGGCGCGTCGGTAGGAGCGATTTCGCGGGTGCCAGCCATGCGCGGCGCGGGCGCAGGCGCGTAGTCGAGGAAGCCGTCGAGGAGCAGCTGGACACCGAAGTTGTGCATCGCACTGCCGAAATAGACAGGGGTCTGCTTGGCGGCAAGGACATCGGCAGGCGAGAAGGCAGCACCCGCCATGTCGAGTAGTTCGATGTCGGCAGCGAGGCGGGCGTGGTCGTCGGCGGGGACTTTTTCGCGGATGGCGGGGTCGTCCAAACCGCCACTCGTGACGGGGGCTTGCGTGGCACCGCCAGAGACGCGCTCGAACCAGTGGGCGCGTTGGTGGAGGCGGTCATAGACGCCGTGAAAATCTGTCCCCTCGCCAATCGGCCACGTCACAGGGAAAACCTGCAGGTCAAGTGTTTTTTCGATTTCGTCAAGTAGCTCGACGGGGTTTTTGCCCGGTCGGTCGCACTTATTGACAAAGGTAAAAATAGGGATGCCACGGCGGCGGCAGACTTGGAAGAGTTTGAGCGTCTGCGCCTCAATGCCCTTGGCGGCGTCGAGCACCATGACGGCGGCGTCCACGGCAGTGAGCACGCGGTAGGTGTCCTCGGAGAAGTCGCGGTGGCCGGGCGTGTCAAGGAGGTTGACAGCGCACTGGCGGTAGTCGAAGCGTAGGACGGTAGAGGAGACGGAGATGCCGCGCTGTTTCTCCAACTCCATGAAGTCGGAGGTGGTCGCCTGCTGGTTTTTGCGGCTTTTGACGGCACCGGCGAGGTTGAGCGCGCCGCCGTAGAGGAGAAACTTTTCTGTGAGTGTGGTTTTGCCGGCGTCGGGGTGAGAGATGATAGCGAATGTGCGCCGACGGGCGATTTCTTGGTCTGGTGTCATTTGTGCTGTGCTTTTGAACAGAAGAAAAATGGTGGAGGTGGGGGGATTTGAACCCCCGTCTTCCAACCTATCCGGCATAGTTTCTACACGCGTAGCTCTCCGATTGGGTCTCGTTTGCCTTGGGGCGGGAGCGCCCGCGCAAACCAGCCGCGTCTTTCTTTTTAGCCTCCGAAGACCCGACGGGAAAAGGAGGTGTTTCCTGTTTTTTTGACGGTCCGGCGGCTTAACAGGAGTGGGCCGGCGTGACCGTCACCGACTAAGCGGCGAGTGCCATCGAGGGACGCTCGAAGGCGATGACGTTGTTCGTCTTGCCAGTTATCGTGGCGATGCATGTTTAAGGAGGCCAAGCATCATCCTCCGCGTGCCACCATACTTTCTTGGTTGGAATCGAATCCGGAACACCCCCGTTGTTTTTTTCGGAAGTTCTTCAAGAAGACGTT
>JAITPT010000144.1 GCA_031289285.1 Puniceicoccales bacterium | reverse complement strand
CATCAGGTCGCAGACTTCTGCGGCGTTCAGGTGCTCACATACGCTCTAATGAGCAATCACTTTCACGTGCTCGTGCGCGTGCCCAAACAGGAGAACATCTCCGACGAGGAACTGCTGCGCCGCTACCGCGTCCTGTATCCGCAGCCGACGCCACACGTGCTTGCACGGCTCGTCGTCATGGAGGCAGCCTTCAAAGCGGGCGGCGATGTCGCCGAGGCGGAACGCCAGAAGCTGTTGCGCCGCATGGGCAACCTATCGGCGTTCATGAAGCTCTTCAAGCAACGTTTCTCCATCTGGTATAACAAAAACCATGCTCGCCAAGGAACACTCTGGTCGGAGCGTTTCACAAGCGTCATCGTCGAGGGCAATCACCATTTTGCGTCGCTCGCGGTTGCCTCGTATATTGACCTGAACCCTGTCCGCGCTGGTCTGACGCAAGACCCGAAAGACTACCGCTGGTGCGGCTACTCCGAGGCAGTGAGCACAGGCGGAGCAATCGTGCAAGGGCTGCGTCGTGCGCTGGGCGTCGTCGGTGAGAACCGCTCTGATGCGGAGATGCTGGCGGCTTACCGCGTCGCGCTGTTTAGCAAAGGCGCGACGATGAAGCGCGGCGACAGCAAAGCAGCGCGTCTCTCCACGGAGGCTGCGCAAGCGGTTGCTGAGTCTGATGGTGCCCTTCCGTTGCCAGAGCGTTTGTGGGAGCAATTTCGCTGGCTCACGAAGGGTGCGGTGATTGGGAGCAAAGAGTTTGTTGAAGCGCACCTGCAACAATACCGCGAGAAGACGGGCAATCGTTTGCGGAGTGGCATTCGTCCCTCGTCCGAGCGAGACAGTGAAGGGTTGAGCGATTTGTATTCGCTACGTGGCATGACGACGGAGTGATGTAGTGACATCGCGACATTGAAACGAAGTAACCGCGTCCGAATTCCGCTGCGCTCTGTGTTTCGATATAACGGAAGTCAAACAAAAAAGGGTCTGTCCCTTTTTGATAGTGGTGAGAAAACGAACAATCCTCTGCGGAGCGGCATTCGTCTCTCATCTGGGCGACGCAGTGAGGAACTGCGCGATTTGTATTCGTTGTGCGACATGGCGACATCGCGACAGAGTGATGTTGTGGCATCGCTGCATTGCGGCATCGCAACGAAGCAACTGCGTCCGAACCCCGCTGCGCTCGGTGCTTCAATATAACAAGAGTCAAACAAAAAAGGGTCTGTCCCTTTTTGATAGCAGCGGTGATTTGGTTGTTGCGGCGCGAGCACGGCTCGAAGACACTTCGTAGCACAATGAGCAACACCTATCGCGCTATCCAAGAAGAATGCCTTTTTGCCAATCTCTCCCTCCCCAAAACGGGACTTGTTGACCTCACCTTCGGCAACGTCTCTGTCGCCGACCCGCTCAATCGCGTTTTCGCTATTAAGCCCAGCGGGGTGGATTACTCGCGCCTTGTGCTTCAAGATATTGTGGTGCTCGACTTCGAGGGAAAAGTCGTTGAGGGCAAACTACGTCCTTCCTCCGACACGCCGACGCACCGCTACCTCTATCTGCATTTTCCCGGTGTCCGTTCGGTTGTTCACACGCACTCGCGCAGTGCGGTCGCCTTTGCGCAAGCTGGTCGCGATCTCCCCTGTTTGGGCACCACGCATTGCGACTACTTTCACGGCGCGGTGCCAGTGACCCGCGAGATGACTGCCGCAGAAGTTGGCGGTGCTTACGAATGGGAGACTGGCAAAGTGATTGTTGAGCGTTTTCAACGTGACAACATTAACCCCTTCAAGGTCTCGGCGGTCTTGGTGCGCAACCACGGCCCGTTCGTCTGGGGCGAGTTTGGCGGCGCGGCGGTAGAGCGGGCACTTGCTCTGGAAATTGTCGCCGACATGGCCCTGCGCACTCTCTCGCTAAATCCCGACGCGCCACCCGTTCCCGCGCATTTGCTCGACAAACATTTCTCCCGCAAACACGGCGCAAACGCCTACTACGGCCAACGCTAACACACCTCCCTCCCACCCACACCTCACCCTCACCCTCACCCTCCTCACCCTCACCCTCCCCACTCTCTTATCGCCCCACCCTCTTACCGCCCCTTTCCCGCACACGCCCCGCGCCGCGCCCCTACTTCTTCGCCGCGATTTTATCCATGAGGTCTTTCCGGTAACGCACATACAACATCGTCCCGATGCGCAGACTCAAAAAGTCTGGCCCCGTGTAAGTCTCCCGCAGACGTTTGCTAACTGCTTCCTCGGTGCTGGCGTCGGTGATGACGATGGGGGCGTCCAGTGCTGGCGAAGGGTCGGACTCGGCGTTCACCCAGAAACCCACGCGCTTCCTCCCGTCGAGAAATTCCCACTCCCGCAAATACCAAGGCAGCGGCCAATACTCCGCCGCATAGACACGGGCAAAAACCGCTTCCCCCGCAGGCGCAAACTCCGCCATCTGCGCGGCGCGCTTTGCGATGTCGCCTATCCCGTCCGTCGTGTGGACGTATGCGAGCGGGTTGCGCTCTGCGTCAGCCGGAAAACGTTTCGACAAAAACTCTGCCGATTTCCACTGTGCCAGAAACACTGCTGCCAGCGCGACTCCTGCCACTGTCAACCCCGCGACCCGCGCCACGCTCCTGCTGCCTTGTGCGAGCCACCGCCCGAACGTCGCCACGCCCAGCCCTGCTGCCAGCCACATCGCTGGCAAAATGCCGACCACCAACCACGGCGTTTTGTAGGCGATGAGCGAGTAGAGGAGCAGCAACGCCGCGCCTACCGTCAGCGCAAACACTGCGACCTGCCGCTCTCCGCTGCGCCACACATTTTTGACGGGCAACATCCCCAGCGCGAGGATGCAGCCCAGCGCGGGAAACAATTCGCGCAGCCCCGACGGCGGCCCGAAGCCGTTTCGCAGCGCGTATGTCCGCGCCCCGAAGAGCGACAAGACGTCAAACGCCAGCGGCTTCGCGTCGAAGAGCAGCGGCAAATAATAGCCGAACGGCTTCTCGTGCCCCTGTCCGGCGGCGCGTCCGGCGTAGCTGAAAAACGCCATCACCGAGTTGACGACGCCCTGCCAATTTGTGCCGAAAGACGAAAAGAAAAGTTCCGCGACGCCCACTGCCACCGCCCCAAACACCAGCGTCGGCAAAACCGCCGCCCGCAAAATCGCCCGCACCCGCGCCGTCGCCGACAACGCCGCCGTCGCCGTTTGCCCCGTTGCCACGCTGCTGCCTTCCTCGGCAAACTTCTTGGGAAACAAGCGCGGGAGCAAAACCGCTGCCACCGTCCCCGCGCCTGCCGCCGCAATCATCAACGGCCACGTCTCCTTCAGCGCGACGGCCAACCCGAAGAGCACCCCCGCCGACGCCACCAACACCAGCGTCCGCCGCGACACCCGCCCACCAACAACGCCGCCGTCGCCAACGCCGCCGCCGCCCCAGTCGCCGTTCTCCGCCACATTTCCTGCTGCCCGCCAAATCAAAACTACGGCAAACCAGAAACACGCGACGAAGATAGTCTCCTGTATAAAATACCGTGAGTAATAGACCGCCACTGGCGAGGTCGCCGCAAACGCCGCCGCCGCGAGCACAGGCACCAACCCCACCCCCGCGAACGCCGCGCTCCCGCCACCACCACCGCTGCCGCCGCCCGTCAACATCCCCGCGCCACCCGCCGCCGTCGCCTTCCGCCGCCGCCACAACAACAGCGGCAAAAACACAAGCACCACCCCTGCGAATGCCTGTGGTGCGCGCAGCACATCCGCCGTCATCTCCGCGAAACTCCCCTGTCCCGCGCCCTCGCAAACAAGCTCGCTTGCGTAATACATCACGGGACCGTGGTGGTCGCCCGGGTCGTAGCGGTAGCCTTTCCCCGCAAGCAATTCCCCGACTTTGTAGGCTTGCACCGCCTCGTCGGAGTGGAGCGGCTTTTCGCCGAGCCGCTCAAAACGCAGCCACACCGCAGACGCGAGAATGGCGGCAAGCAAGACCGCCGCTGTGAAAAATTGTTTTGCGCTGAAACTTCGCATGACGCCGCGCAGACAACACTGGAAGCCGCCCTCTTGCCAGTGCGCAATGCGGGCAAACCCCAACTGCCCTCCAACCGTCCCCTCGCTCTCCGCCCCCCCCGCCGCGCCGCCCCCGCCCCCCCCCGCCCGCGCCGCCAAAACCCGATTGACATTTCCCGCCGCGCTCGCACCGTGCGCCGACAGAATGAAACTCACTCACCAGCCCCGCGTCGCCCTCGTCACAGGTGCCGGACGCGGCATCGGAAAAGCAATCGCGGAGACCCTCGCAGCCGACGGCCACACCGTCATCTGCGTTTCCAAAAAACCAGATTCCTGCGGCTCCGTCGCCGCCGCCATCACCGCTTCCGGCGGCAAAGCCAAAGCCTTTCCCGCCGATGTCGCCGACCCCGCCGCAGTCGCCACCGCCGCCGCCACCATCCTCGCCGAATTCGGCACCGTGGACATCCTCGTCAACAACGCCGGCATCACCCGCGACAACCTCGTCGTGCGCATGAGCGACACCGATTGGAGCGACGTCATCTCCACCAACCTCTCCGCCGCCTTTTACTGGATAAAAGCCCTCGTGCGCCCCATGACGCAAAAACGCTGGGGACGCATCCTCAACATCGGCTCCGTCGTCGGGCGCGTCGGCAATCCCGGCCAAGTCAACTACGCCGCCGCCAAAGCCGGCCTACACGGCATCACGATGGCACTCGCCCGCGAGTTGGCCTCGCGTAACATCACCGCCAACACCATCGCCCCCGGCTTCATCACCACCGACATGACCGCCAAACTCACCGACGACCAGAAGGACGCCATCCTCAAAGCCGTCCCCCTGCGCCGCCTCGGAGCACCCGCCGACATCGCCGCCATCGCAGACTTCCTCGCCTCCGACGACGCCGCCTACATCACAGGCCAACTTTTTTCTGTTGACGGCGGCATGGCGATGGGATGAACTCCCCGCCTTTCGACCAGTCGCCCCCTCTTCCAATAAACGGGCGACGGGTTAGTGCGCCGGAAAATTAACCCTCAAACTTCAACCCTCAACCTAACCAAACCTTCAACCAAACCAAACCTTCAACCAACAATCTATTTCTACTAACACCATGAGCGAAAAAACACTCGAACAACGCGTAAAGGACATCGTTGTCCAACAACTCAACGTGAACGAAGAGCAGGTCACTCCTACGGCCTCTTTCATGAACGATCTCGGAGCAGACTCCCTCGACACCGTCGAGCTTGTCATGGCCTTCGAGGAAGAGTTCAAAAGCGAAATCAATGGCGAAATCCCAGAGTCGGACGCTGAGAAGCTCCAGACCGTCGGACAAGTCATCGAATACATCAAAGCGAAGACCAACAAATAAACCCAGGCGCGGGCACCGAGAGGCACCCGCGCCGACACAAGGCAGCGAGCAGCGGAACACCTCCGCGCCGCCTGCCTTGCAAAAACATTTTTTTCCGCAGTCGTTAACCGCAACAACACCCACTCACTCGCATGCAAGCTCAATCTACCGTTCCTCGCATTGTCGTCACTGGCATCGGCGTCGTTTCCCCACTCGGCAACGACACGGAGACCTTCTGGAAAAATCTCACCGCTGGTGTTTCCGGCATCGAGCGCGTCACACACTTCGACCCCACCGACTTCCCCTCGCAAGTCGGCGCCGAGGTCAAAGACTTTGACCCGACCAAGTTCATGGACGGCAAAGAAGCCAAGCGCAACGACCGCTTCGTCCAGCTCGCCGTCGCCGCCAGCCGCATGGCGTTTGAAGACGCCGGGCTGAAAGTCGGCGACGTCCCGCCCGAACGCCTCGGCGTCATCATCGGCTCCGGCATCGGCGGCATCGGCTCCATCGAGGAACAATCGCGCCGCCTCTTCGAGGGTGGCCCGCGCCGCGTCTCGCCGTTCATGATAACCAACATCATCACGAACATGGCCGCCGGCGTCGTCGGCATCGAGTTTGAAGCCCGCTCTACGAACTACTGCGTCGTCTCCGCCTGCGCCTCCAGCGCCCACTCCCTCGGCGAAGCACTCAACCAAATCCGCGCTGGCAAAGCCGATGTCATGATTGCCGGCGGCTCCGAGGCCTCCATCGTCCGCCTCGGCTACGCCGGTTTTTGTAGTATGAAAGCCATGAGCACCGGTTTTAACCAAACCCCCTCCAAAGCCTCGCGCCCCTTCGACGCCACGCGCGACGGTTTTGTCATGGGCGAAGGCTCCGCCATGCTCATCCTCGAAAACCTCGAACGCGCCAAAGCCCGCAACGCCAAAATCTACGCCGAGTTTGTCGGCTACGGTGCCTCCTGCGACGCCTACCACATCACCGCCCCCGACACCGAAGGACGCGGCTTGAAACTCTGTTTTGAGCGCATTTTCGCCGAAAGCGGCCTCACGCCAGCGGACGTGGACTACATCAACGCCCACGGCACCTCGACCCCTTACAACGACAAGTTTGAAACACTCGCCATAAAGAAAACCTTCGGCGAACGCGCCCGCCAAATCCCCGTTAGCTCCACAAAGTCTATGACTGGCCACTTGCTCGGCGCGGCAGGCGGGCTTGAAGCCGCCGCCTCCGTCTTAGCAATTCGCGACGGCATCATTCCGCCGACAATCAATTACGAAAATCCCGACCCAGAATGCGACCTCGATTACGTTCCCAACGCCGCCCGCAAACACGACGTAAAAGTGGCATTGAGCAACAATCTCGGTTTCGGCGGCCACAACGCCGTCCTCGCCTTCAAACGCTTCACCGCCTAAGCACAAAAGGGGACGGCGGTCACAACACTTTGTAAATGTCCACCCATCCTGACTTCATCGCCCACGTCGTTGAACAAATCCACGACGCGGGGGAAATCACATCCAAAAAAATGTTTGGCGAATACATGATTTATTCCAACGCCAAACCTGTGCTCTTGGTCTGTGACAACACCGTCTTCGTAAAAATCCTCGACACCACCACCGCCCTGCTTGCTTCCGCCGAAAAAGGTTTCCCCTATTCCGGTGCCAAAGAGCACTATATCGTAGATCCCGACGACGCCAAACTCCTCTCCGAGATTGTCCGCCACCTCGAGAAAATAACTCCCATCCCCCAAAAAAAGACTAAACACACACACGCCTAATGGACACCACCCTTTCTTCACGCCGTTGTTTTATGAAAAACATCGCACTCGCGGGCGCGGCGAGTTTGCTCCCGACGCCTATGTTCTCTGCTGGCGCGACGGCGGCGGATAATGCCTCTGCGCGGAAACGCATACAGGCGTTCTGCATAGATTTTAATTGGACTGGTGGCAAGTTTGCCAAGCCCGGACACTGGGCCGACGCCAGCCCGCAAGAACATATACAATGGTATAAAGACCTCGGCTGTAATGCCGCGCACTCGTTTTGTGTTTCGTGCAACGGATATGCTTGGTATCGAAGCGGTTTCGCACCGGAACAACCCGGATTGCGGCACGACTTTTTAACGGAAATGGTGCGTCTCGGACACAAAGCAAACATGGAAGTTTTCGGTTATTTTTGCATTGGCGCAAACTCGCTTTGGGGCCAAACGCATCCCGAAGAAAGTTACGGTGCGCCGACGCATCCGCACATCCCGCTTACCAACCGTTATCTCGATTATTTATGCAACTCTGTAGAGGATGCTTTGCGCCGCGCTGGACCTGACGGTTTGCACCTCGATTGGCTCTGGAACCCGCAATTTCTTGGCGCGGGAAAGCCGCTTTGCAAATGGCTAAAATGCGAACGCGAAATGTATAAAGAATTGATGAATGAAAACTTTCCCGACGCAGAAAAAGTTTTGCCTGAGCAATTTGCGCTTTTTCGCAAACGCGCAATCAACCGCTGCTGGGAGCGTCTCTATGAGCGTGTGCGCAGTGTCTCAAAAAAATGTATCCTCTGGCTAACTTGCAACAATCTTGCCGGAACCGATATACAAGGCGCACCGTTTTTTCGGCAACTCGACCAATTGCTTGGTGAGGACGGTGGTATAGCTGCGCTCAAAAAATCGGCAAAACAAGTTGGCAAGCAAACGCGCCTGCTAACATGTCTTGCTGCGTGGAACGGGCGCGACCCTGTGAAAACGGTCAACGAAGTTTTGTCTTCAGAAATAGACATTGGTCTTTATGGATTTGCTGCGCCCACTCGGGGCGATTTATGTCCGCCTGTGCGCGGCTATTTGGAGAAACCAATCAGTGTCTTTCGTGGCAACGACCGCAACATCGCCACCTATGCTCGCGCCTTCAACGGTCTGTCATTAGACTACATTGCAAAACCCGCCTAAGTTCTCAAAAAACGACAAAAGATAACGACCAAAGGTAGAAACAAGCAAATAATGACGATTGTTTAGCCAAAAAAGACCACAAAATGCGACAAAAGGCGACAAGAAAAAAAAATGGTTCCTTGCTGTTTTTGCTGGAGCGAAAAAAGGGACAGCGAAAAAAGGGAGCGCAAAAAGGGACAGCGCAAAAAGGGACAGGCACTTTTTCGTTTGACTTGCTATTGGATCTGGGATTTTTGTTTTTTCACGACAACACCGCAGAACAGACAACGTCTGTTTTTGTTCAGCGACAACTACACCAAAATCATACCGCTGAGTCTATCTATAGAGGCAAAAAGGGACAGACGCTTTTTCATTTGACCTGCTATTTGACTTGGGATTTTTGTTTTTTCACGACAACACCGCAGAACAGACAACGTCTGTTTTTGTTCAGCGACAACTACACCAAAATCATACCGCAGAGTCTATCTATAGGGGCAAAGGGGCAAAAAGGGACAGGCGCTTTTTCATTTGACTTTCTATTGGACTTGGGATTTTTGGTTTTTCACGACAACACCGCAGAACGGACAACATCTGTTTTTGTTCAGCGACAACTACACCAAAATCATACCGCTGAGTCTATCTATAGGGGCAAAGGGGCAAAAAGAGACAGGCGCTTTTTCATTTGACCTGCTATTGGACTCGGGATTTTTGTTTTTTCACGACAACACCGCCGGACCGACAACTTCTGTTTTTATCCTGCGACAACTACACCAAATCATACGGCACAAAAAGGGACGGGGCAAAAAGGGCGCAAAAAGGCGCAAGGTGCAAAAAGGGACAGGCACTTTTCATCCGGCACTTTTCATCCCCCCCCCCCCCCACACACACTCTCTCTCCACTACAAACTTATCCAATTGTTTTTTAGATTTTGGGTGGGATTTGCCTTCACTGAGCACAAAGTCAGCAAAAGCCTCGGCTGCGCGCCAGCCTTCGTGCCTTCGTGTGAGATATTCATGGAGCACAAAAAGGGACAGACACTTTTTGCGTTTGACTTGCTATTACTCAAAAAAGTGCCTGTCCCTTTTGGGGTCTTCACTTGTGTTTGTGTGGTTCCTGTTGAGGCCGGATGACAAATGGTTTTTCGGTGCAAGTGAAATCTTTAGCCTAGTGTAGCGTCTCTTAATTGTCTAACCATTACATTTTTTCAATTTTTCCCGTGCTCGCTGTATCTT
>JAITPT010000071.1 GCA_031289285.1 Puniceicoccales bacterium | reverse complement strand
TTTTTTCGGGGACAGACCCCGATTGAGGATTGACAGCAGATAGGAGCGGGGGCATCTTCGCGCGCATGGCCAGAACCAGACGTCTAAAATACAAACAAACGCTCGCCGCCTACCACTGCATTTCGAGAGTGGTAAATGGAGAGAAACTTTTCGGGGATACCGAAAAAGAAAAGATGCGCGAGTTGCTCCATCTATGCGCCGACTTCTGCGGTGTGCAGGTCGTGACATACGTGCTTATGTCAAACCACTTCCATGTGCTTGTTCGGGTGCCCGAACCTTGCGAGGTGAGTGATGCGGAGCTGCTGCGCCGTTTCAAACTGATTCGCGCAAAGCCTACTCCCGCTAACATCACCCAAATCGCCGTGCTCGAAGCTACGCTGAAAGCTGGCGGCGCGGGTGCCGAAGCCGCCCGTAAGCAACTGCTGAAACGCATGGGTGATGTGTCGGCATTCATGAAGGAGTTCAAGGAGCGCTACTCGATGTGGCACAACAAGACCCACAAGCGTTACGGCACACTCTGGGCCGACCGCTTTTCGAGCACACTCGTTCAGGCTGACCGCCATTTTGGCATGGAGACAGTGGCTGCGTATATTGACCTGAACCCTGTCCGCGTCGGTCTCGCGCAAGACCCGAAAGACTACCGCTTTTGCGGCTACGCCGAAGCGGAGGCCGTTGGGGGCACGATGTTGAAAAACCTCCGATACGCTGTTAGCGCGGACAATCTGAGCGACAAGGAAATGCTCGAGACTTACCGCGTTGTTCTATTTGGCAAAGGCGCAAGCGCAAAACGCGGCGATGCCCAAGCCGCCCGCATAAGCGAGGACGCGTTGAAAAGCACGGTAGCGGAAGGCGGGAAGTTGTCGGTTCAAGAGCGGATACGTCTCCGCGTAGATTGGCTTGCCAAGGGGCTGGCCTTCGGTGGGAAAGCCTTTGTGGAGGAAGCCTGCGCCGAGTTTTGCCGGAAGAATGTCCGCAAACGGATGGTGAAGCCAGTGTCCCTTTCTTCCGAAAAGGAAACGGACTGGCCTGATGACCTGTTCACTATGCGCAAATGAGGTCTTGAACGTGTAAAGATAAGACGGCATTGACTCGGGCGCTTTTGCCATCAGGATTTCTGCCCATGAAAAGCAAACGCATCTCCTCTGCCTCGAATTTGTTGAGTGCCTCCTCCCTTTGATTTTCTTGTGGCGAAACTACCAATACTGCCGCTCGCGTCGAAGGTCGCTTGCAGCAGCGTCCTGTTTTATGCCTCCTCCGGCCTGTTACGCGCCGCCGTTGGCGACATCACTACGTAAACGGGCATTAGCGCAAACGGGTTGGCGTCCGTTGAGAGCGGCGTCCTCTCCATTGTCAACGGAATATGCCTCATCGTTAGCAGTTTGTTGTTGATAGCAGGAAGCATCCTCACCGCCCGAAATGCCGCAAAATCGCGTAAAAAAGAAAGAAAAAACAGAAAAGACCAACAAAATATAAAAATGGGTATCTATGCTATTTTTGGAGTGCAAAGAATGGGGACAGACCCTGCAAAGAATGGGGACAGACCCCGAAAAGGTGTAATCGAATATCGTGCCCTGTTTCGTTCTTTGTGTATTGAGGTTGGCAAACGTGAAATCCTCTCTTGGCTCGTTGACTTTCTCTATCGACGATAGATTGGGGACAGACCCCGAAAAAATGGGACCGCCCCAAAATGCCCGCTCTCAAAATGCCACTTTTGCATCCTTTTTGAGTGCGCAAAAGCGGACGATGGCAGTTTCAAAAAAACGCTTCTCGTCTTTGAACGAACAAAATTGGGGGACATTGGGCGACATTGGGGACCGACCCCTGAATAGATAAAACGGGGACAGACCCCGAAAAAAGTTGCCCTTGGAAAAATTGAGGCGGACTTTGGGGCGGTGATGTGTTTTACAGGAGACATGCCCGCTCATCCCGAAGAAGGTTTTCGCAAAGTTCCGAAAAAGTTCAATCCGACACCATTCGATTACCACAAGGAAATCGAAGTCGAAATCACCACGCTCACCAATCTTGGCGACGGTTTGGGGCGCGTGGACGGTTGGGTTGTGATGGTGCCGTTCGCACTGCCAGACGAGCGCGTGCTGGCGCGAGTGTGGCACAACGCCGCCAACTTTTCCCGTGCAGATTTTGTGCGTGTCCTGCGCCCTTCGCCAAATCGCGCCGAACCGCACTGCCCACTGTTTGGCACCTGCGGCGGCTGCCAATACCAGAACCTCGCCTACCCCGCGCAACTCGCTTGGAAAACGCGCCTCGTCGCCGAGCTTTTTCAGCGCCTCGCGGGTATCGCCGACGCCCCCGTGAACCCCTGCACAGGCTCGCCACGCGAATACCACTACCGCTCGAAAATCACTCCGCATTTCCAGACGCCGCCGCCCGATGGCTCGCCGTTCCCCATCGGTTTTCTCGCCGCAAACCAGCGCGGGCGCGTTGTGGATGTGCCGCAATGCCCGATTGCCACAGAGTCAATCAACGCCTCGCTTCCGAGCATCCGCGCCGGTGTGTTTGCCAACCGCACCCGTTACAAACGCGGTGCCACTCTCCTCCTTCGCGACACCGCCGAAGGCGTCGTCACCGACCCGCGAAGCGCCGCAGTCGAGCTTGTGCAGATTTCCGCGCCCTTCCTTCCCTCCCCTCCCCCCACCTCTCCCATTTCTCCCACCCCCGCCACTTCCCCTGCCTCACCAGTGCCCGTTCCCGCCGCCGCGCCGTCTTTGCGACTGCGTTTTCCGGCTGGTGATTTCTTTCAAAACAACCCTTTTATTTTGCCGCTCTTCGCTGACTACGCCGTCAAACAGGCACTTGGCGACGGTTGCCGTTTCCTCATAGATACCTATTGTGGCTCCGGCTTGTTCGCGCTCGCAGGTGCGCGGCACTTTGAGCACGTGCTCGGCATTGAGGTCAACGCCGACGCGGTTCGCAACGCCGCCGAAAACGCTGCCGCCAACAGCATCTCCAACTGCCGTTTTCTCGCCGGAAGTGCCGAGCGCATTTTCGCCAAAATCGCTACGCCGCCCGACGAAACCGCCGTGCTCATGGACCCACCTCGCCGCGGCAGCGACGCCGTGTTTCTCGAGCAACTCGCCGCGTTCCGCCCACGCCGCATCGTCTATGTTTCCTGTGCGCCGGACACGCAAATGCGCGACCTCAAAACACTCCTCGCAGTCGGCTACACCGTCGCCGACGTCCAGCCCTTCGACCTTTTCCCGCAGACTCGCCACATCGAAAACATCGTCACCCTCCGCCGCTGACCCCTTCGCCGCAGAACTCCTTCGCCATTGTCCCCCTCGCCGTTGTCGCTGCCCGCCGCGCCGTTGCGCACGTCGCTCTTTCGCCGCTTCACCCGCGCAATCTTCTGCAAAACTCCGCCAACCGCGCTGCGCCTTTTTCGATTGTCTCGTCGGCGGTCGCGTAGCTGAGCCGCAAATATCCCTCGGACCCGAAAGCCGAGCCGGGCACCGCTGCGACAAGCTCCTCTTCGAGCAGTCTCCCGCAAAATTCCGCCGAGCTTAACCCGAACGCCGCGATATTCGGAAACAGGTAAAACGCCCCCTGCGAACGGTGGCACGACATCCCCTGAATCGCGTTCAACGCCGCGAGCAACTTTTGCCGCCGTCGGTCGAAATGCCCCAGCATCTCTGCGAGTGCCGCCCGCGCTGCCTCCGGTTGTTGATACACCGCCAACGCCCCGTATTGCGCGAACGTCGTCACATTCGACGTCGTCTGACTTTGCAAATCCGCAATGGCGGCGGCGATTTTTGGCGACGCCACAGTCGTCCCCAGCCGCCAGCCCGTCATCGAGTAAGTTTTTGCAAAACCCGAAGCCGTGATGACCCGCTCCGCTGCCTCTGTTGAAAACAACGCGGGGTGAAACGAACATCGCCCATCATAGACCAAGTGCTCGTAAATCTCGTCGGAGAGAATGAGCAAACCCGCATCGAGCGCGGCGGCAGTGAGCGCACGAAGCTCGACCTCGGAGTAGATAGCACCCGTCGGATTGGAGGGCGAATTGAGTATGAGCAACTTCGAGCGCGGGGTCAGTGCCGCACGCAATTTTTCCGGCGTGATTTTGAAACCGTCCGCGTCGGTTGACGTCACAAACTTCGGCACGCCGCCCGCGAGCTTCACCATTTCGGGGTAACTCACCCAGTAAGGCGCGGGGATAATCACCTCGTCGCCGGGGCTGACCGTTGCGAGGATTGCGAGGTAACAGGACATTTTTCCGCCGGGCGAAACGACGACCTGTTCTGCGGAAATTGCGAACCCCTGCGCATTGTAACTCTCGGCGATTGCCTTCCGCAGCGCGGGAATTCCCGGCGTGGGCGTGTATTTCGTCTGCCCCTCGGCGAGCGCCTTTGCGGCGGCCTCTTTCACAAACTCCGGCGTGTCGAAATCCGGTTCGCCAGTGCCAAAGCTGCAGACATCCTTGCCAGCGGCTTTGAGAGCTTTTGCCTTGGCGTCAACAGCCAAAGTCGGCGACGGCGCAACATTTCGCGCCCAAGTGGAAAGAACATTTGTGGTGGTTTCGCTCATAGATAATGCGGGGCGCAAGTCATAGCCCGTTTGTCTGTCGCGACAAGCGTTGTTTCCAAAATTCTCTTCCTGCGAAAATTATTTTTCCTCCTAATTATTCATCCGTCCTCATCCGTCTTCACAAGTCTCCGCCAGTCTCTCCCCTCGCCCTTGAAAAAGACTTGTCTCAACCGCCCCACCTCGCCACACCGCCCGCCATGCCCGCAAAAAAACACCTTGCTGCCGCTGCTGCGCTTTTTTTGGCCGGCGCGGTTGCCCTCTCCATCTGGCAATGGGACAGGCTCAACGCACTCGTCGGAGTCGCCGCCTCGAAGCTGCGCAAACCCGCGACCACCGAGCAGCGAGTCGCCCAATATGGCGACGCCGTGCGCCAACGCCTCGCGCCCGATTTCCAAAAGGCTGACCTCGCCTACCCGCCCCGCCATTTGACGCTCGTTGGCCTGAAAGCGGAAAAACGCCTCGAACTCTGGGCGGGCGACACATCCGTGGCGCAACGGCTTGTCAAAGTTTATCCCATCAAAGCGGCCAGTGGTGTCGCTGGCCCCAAGTTGCGCGAAGGCGACTCCCAAGTGCCCGAAGGCATTTACGCCATAGAATCGTTCAACCCCAACAGTCGTTACCACCTCGCCTTGCGAGTCAATTACCCCAACGACGCCGACAAACGCCGCGCCCATGCCGAAAACCGTAAAAACTTGGGCAGCGACATAATGATTCACGGCAAAGCGGTCTCCATCGGTTGCATTGCGATAGGCGACACCGCCGCCGAGGAGCTTTTTGTGCTCGCCGCGCTTGTCGGCAAAGAAAATGTGCGTATCTTGCTATGCCCTTGGGACCTGCGTCTGAAAGCATCCCCTCCCCCGCCCGCCACCCCCGTCTGGACCGCCGCCCTCTACTCCGAGCTAAAAACCGCCCTCGCCACCCTCAAGAAGTGAAGATTTGCGACTTACGCGACCTGTGACCTGTAATGCGGATTCAACACGGATTCCGCTTTTGAAGCAACTGCGCGCTGGGGAGTCTCTGAGAAAATGCACAAAAACGAGACAGTGCAAGTGAAAAAGCGTCTGGCACTTTATTCCACTTTATTCCAATATTCCGTTCCAGTGTGTGGTGGGTGGTGCGTGGCGGGGTGTGCCGTGACAAACATGTCGCGACGTTGCTAATTTGGAAAATGCACAAAAACGAGACAGTGCAAGTGAAAAAGCGTCTGGCACTTTATTCTGTTATTCCGTTCCTGTGTGTGGTGGGTGGTGCGTGGCGGGGTGTGCCGCGACAAACATGTCGCGACGTTGCTAATTTGGAAAATGCACGAAAACGAGACAGTGCAAGTGAAAAAGCGTCTGGCACTTTATTCCACTTTCGGCACTTTATCGCATTATTGCACACTTTATTGCATTTAATGGCTCTTCCGCGAAACACGGAACACGCGCACAAGACCGCTGTCTTGTGTGGGCATGTCATTTTTCACTTCTTCTTGTTTGCGCGGGATACTCGCGCTGAGCGCGGGATTGGTCGCGTCAACAAATGCTGTTGCCGCCGATGTCGTGCCGATAAATCCGCTGAAAATCATCGCCGCGCCGCTGCCGAATTACCGCTCCGGCGCGTGGGCGTTTGACGCAGGCGACTGGAAAGCACCCGCCAAAGCGCTCGACTACGCGGCGACCAAACAGCAGGCACTCGCCGCCGAGTCCGCCCGCCGCTACGCCGAGGCACTGACCGCTTGGGAGCGCGTCCTCGACCGCACCACTTGCACCGAAGCCCAGCGCAGCGAAGCGCGCACCCACATCAAAGCCCTGCGCCCCGATGTCCAGCCCAACACCGACCCCGCCAAGGCCAAAAAATGGAAGACCCTCGTGCTCGTCTATAAGGAAGTTGACTTTGAAGCGAACCGTCGCGGCGGGCAAAAAGTCCGTTACCACAAAACGATGGCCGAGTCCGACTACAAGGAAATCGGCGAGCGCCTGAGCGCGTTTCGCGACTTAGTTTTTGCGTGGTCAGACGGCCAACTGCTTCTGGACATTGAGCCGGTCGTAGTGCAAGAGCCGCTGAAACGCATGTCGTCCGAATACGGCGGATTTATGGTCAACATCGGCGACGCAGCACCAGCTGTTCGCAAGATAGTGGCCGAGCGCAAAAAGAGCTACAACACCGTCATCTCCTACGTGAACCACAACGGCGGCACCACCCCGAACATCCCCAGCCCGCCCTTCGCCGCCGCCACCTACGGGATTGTCGGCGAATTCGACAACGCCGGATACGTGATGGTGCCCTACTGGCCAAACAAATGGCCATCCGAGCCTCTCGGCGAAGCGGAGCTACACGAGTGGTTGCACCAGATTGACGACGTCGTCCACGCCATCCTCGGTTACCCGCGTGGCACCACCCGCTCCTCCGACGACGGGCGCGGCGAAGGCGACAACCGCCCGGGCGGCGAGCAAGAATACCGCAAACCGCGCGCCTGCCACACATGGTCGTTCTTCTACCGCCACCTCATGCAGGAGCACATGACCCGCCAGATTTGGAGCGAAGTAACAACCGACACCTCCATCTCCCCGAAGCCCGGCGCAGTGATAAGAATCACCAAGTAGGCACTTTTTTAACCGTGCAAAACACCTCTGAAACGGTTTGAAAACCTGCCCATGCCGTTCGCCGCAATCTCCGCCTCACCCGTGACCACGCCGTCGCCGACGCCGGGCTACTGGGTCCACGACCTCGACCCCTTTGTCGTCCGCTTCGCCGACGGCATCGGCGTCCGCTGGTATGGCCTCGCCTACGTCGTCGGCTTCTGCGTCGCGGTCTGGCTGCTCGCCCTCTACTACAAACGCGGGAAGTCTCCGCTCAATTCGGATAACCAGTCTGTCTTCATGCTCGCGATGGTAGCGGGCGTGTTGCTCGGCGGGCGCCTCGGCTACGTGCTCGGCTACATGCTGCCGCGCGGCGACGACCTCTTCAACCCGTGGTATCGGATTTTCAACGTCGCCGAGGGCGGCATGGCGAGCCACGGCGGCATCATCGGCGTCTGGCTTGCGCTCATCTTTGCTGCGTGGAAAACCAAGACCCACTTCTGGCGTCTCATGGACATCTCCGCCACGCTCGCGCCTGCTGGCGTCTTCTTCGGGCGCATCGCCAACTTCGTCAACGGCGAGCTATACGGGCGCGAGACGGACGTCTCGTGGGCGGTCATTTTCCGCTCCCACGACGGCACGTTTCTCCTCCCGCGCCACCCCTCGCAACTTTACGAGGCGGCGCTCGAGGGCTTGCTCATGTTGCTCTGGACGCAGTGGCGGCTCTGGCGGTTTAAACTGCCGGACGGTCAACTCGTCGGCGAAGCGATTATCGCCTACACGCTGGTGCGCATTTTCGGGGAAATCTTCCGCGAACCCGACGCTGGCGTGAGCCTTGTCCTCGGTCTCTCTCGCGGGCAATTTTACTCGCTCTTCATGCTCCTCTTCGGTGTCGCCGTGATTTTGCTGGCGCGCCGCCGCAACGTTTTCCAACCCATCGCCGCCCCCGCCCCCGCGCAAAAAAATCCGACGAATCCGAGTTAAACTCGAAAACCGCTTTTGTTTCGGCGTGGCTTGCCCAATCTTTTGCCGCCTGCCCCACCGCCCGTCTATTCCGCGCTCGACACCGCGTGGCTTTCGCTTATCCCCCGTATGTCTCCATGCACATCGAGAATTTGAAAGTATTCGCAGACCTTGTCGCCACCAAGAGTTTTTCCAAAGCGGCGAAGTTCAACGGTATCACGCAGTCTGCCGTCAGCCAGCAGTTGCGGGCGATGGAGACGCACTTCAACGCGCCTGTTCTCGACCGCAGCCAGAAGCGGTTTCAGCTTACCCGCGAAGGCGAGGTGCTCTACACCGCCGCCTGCGAGATTATGGACATCTACAGCCGCGCTGACGCGGAAATCAAGGCCATGCACGGGCGGATTGACGGCACCATCCGCCTCTCGACTATCCACAGCATCGGCCTCTACGAATTATCCGGCGTGTTGAAAGACTTCCTCGCGGACTACCCGCGCGTCAACTTCCGCATCGAATACCGCCGCAATAACGCCGTGCTCGACGACGTTGCGCACAACGCCTTCGACTTCGGGCTTGTCGCCTATCCCGAAAGAACCAACGAGATGGAAGTCATCCCTTTTGCCGAAGACCACCTCGTCGTCATCTGCGCACGAAACCACGCGCTCGCCGCCAGAAGCGAAGTCTCGCTCGCCGACCTCGCCGCCCACAACTTCATCAACTACGACCACGACATCCCGACGCGCAAAGCCGTTGACGGAGCCTGCACCAGAAAACAAGTCCAACTCAACACCGTCATGGAGTCGGACAACGTAGAGACCATCAAACGCGCCGTTGAGGTGGGCGTCGGCATCGCGCTCGTCCCCTCCACCACCGCTCGCCAAGAGCTTGCGCAGGGCACACTCGTCGCCCTACGGCTCAAAGACTGCGTCATCAACCGCCCCCTCGCCATCATCCACCGCAAAGGATTTGTGCTCACGCCCGCCATGCAACTTTTCATCCAAATGATGACGGCGCAAGGCGGCGGCGCGACGGCCTATTCCTACCTTGCCGCGACAGCATGGTCACCGAAAGTCCTCCCGTTCTGACCGCGCAGACGCAGGCACATCCACGCCGACGTTTCCAGCTTAAACCCGAAAACCTTTTTTCCAACACACACACCGCACCCGCATCATGAGTAAAAAGACAGTGTTAGTGGCCGACAAAATTTCAACCGCTGGCGTTGACTGGCTAAAAGCGCAGCCCGGCATCGAGGTCGTCACCGCCGTGGGTGCGCCCGCCTCGGAGCTACCCGCGCTCGTCGCCGACGCCTCCGCCATCCTCGTGCGCAGCGAGACCAAAGTGACCCGCGCCCTCATCGAAGCCGCGCCCAACCTCGTCGCCGTCGGTCGCGCCGGAGTCGGCGTGGACAACATTGACGTCGAGGCCGCCACCGAGCGCGGCGTCATCGTAATGAACACGCCCAGCGGCAACACCATCGCCACCGCCGAGCTGACGTTCACGCACCTGCTCTGTTGTGCGCGCCCAGTGCCCGCTGCCGCCGCCTCAATGCGCGCCGGCAAGTGGGACCGCAAAAACTTTTCCGGCACGGAGCTTCGCGGCAAAACCCTCGGCATACTCGGCCTCGGGCGCATCGGCGGCGAAGTCGCCAAACGCGCCCTCGCCTTCGGCATGAACGTCGTCGCCTACGACCCCTACCTCACCGAAGCGCGTGCGAAAGCCCTCGGTATCGGGATGGCGAGCAAGGAAACCGTTTTTACGAGGGCGGACTACATCACCGTCCACATGCCGCTCACCGAGCAGACGACCGACATGATTGACGCCGCCGCCATCGCCAAAATGAAGGACGGCGCACACATCGTGAACGTCGCCCGCGGCGGGCTGGTCAACGAGGCCGCGCTGGCTGCTGCGCTCACGAGCGGCAAAATCGCGTCTGCCGGTTTTGATGTTTTCACGCAAGAGCCGCTCCCCGCCGACTCGCCCCTACGCGGCATCCCCAACCTCACGCTCACGCCGCACCTCGGTGCCTCGACGGCGGAAGCGCAGGAAAGCGTCGGCCTCGAAGTCGCGCAGGCGGTCGCCCAAGTGCTCTCTGGCGGCCCCGCCATCAACGCGGTCAACATGCCCAGCATAGACCAACGCTCGCTGCAACAACTCCGCCCCTTCCTGCTCCTCGCAGAAAAACTCGGCTCGCTCATCCAGCAATTTGCGAGCGGGCGCGTGGGCAAACTCAACATCACCTTTTGGGGCAACCTCACCGAATACGACACCATGCCGCTCTCCCGCGCCATTCAGCGCGGCTACCTGCGCCGCATCAGCGGGCGCGTCAACGACGTCAGTGCCCCGCACCTCATCAAACGTCTCGGCGTGGACGTCGAGGTCACGCAATCCAACGGCGAGGCCGATTACCGCGACCTGATAGAGGTAGCGGTTGAGTGTGAAAACGGCGCACGCCACAGTCTCGCGGGGACGGTTATCGGCACCAACCACTCGCCGCGCATCGTGAACATTGACGGGCACTCGCTTGAGTTTATCCCTGAAGACACCTTGCTCATTGCGGAAAATCTCGACCGTCCCGGCATCGTTGGCGAGATAGGCACCATCCTTGGCAAAGCGGGTGTCAACATCGCCAACATGACGCTCAGCCGCGCCACCAACGTCGAAGACCGCGCCCTCGCCGTCTATCAATTAAGCGGCACCCCCGACGCCGACGCACTCAACCGCATCCGCCAAAACCCCGCCCTGCTAACCGTCCGCCTCTTGGAGGCCTGAGCCTAAAAACGGCAGTTAATGCGGGCGGTTTTCCCGCCGAACTGCCGTTCTTAGGCTGAGCGGCAGACTCCGAAGCAGACTTGGCAGCCTGCGTTACGGCGCAGTTTTATGGAGTGCGGTGGCAGAGGGTGCGAAGTGATAACGCAGCACCCGCCGACACCGCTTTCGCAGATGCCGTAACATTCCGAAAACCAGTGTTTTACGTCGCCCTCAGCCTGAGCCGAATAATTTACCAGACTAAATAAATTATTTGACATGACGGGTCGTCATCGGGCATAGAACGAATGGGCAGGGCCGAGTGCGGCCACCATTTGAAGGAGCGAAACGGGCACCGCCCTTATGGAGTGCGGTGGCAGAGGGTGCGAAGTGATAACGCAGCACCCGCCGACACCGCTTTCGCAGACATCGTAACATTCCGAAAACCAGTGTCTTACGTCGCTTTCAGTCTGAGCCGAATAATTTACCAGACTAAATAAATTATTTGACATGACGGGTCGTCATC
>JAITPT010000021.1 GCA_031289285.1 Puniceicoccales bacterium | reverse complement strand
CCTAATTCCTTTTCCCGAGTGCGGGGGGGGGGGGGGGGGGGGGGGTTTTAACCGAAAAAAAAAACCGTTTTCCAAATATTTTTGCCCAAAGGTTTCGGGGGTTTAACGAACCCATATCCTAAAAACGGCGGTTGGAGGGGAAGTATTGCGAGAAGATGTTGTGGCAGCTACGCTTGGTGGATTTGTGAAAGCGCACCTGTTGGTGCGTCGAACAAAGCCAACAAGTGCAGATGTCATAACAGCTTCCGCAAGACGACACGACTCAACTGCCGTTTTTAGGTTAATCCTAAGAACGGCAGTTCAGCGGGAAGGGTTTGCGCAAGATTTTGAGGCGGATGCGGTTTGTGCTTTCCCGACGCGCACCTTGCGGTGCGTGGAGCGAAAGCACAAGCCGCAGACGGCCAAAAGATTGCCCAAAACCGCCCGCATTAACTACCGTTTTTAGGATAATCCTCGCCTCCCACTCAAAGTAGCGAGGAACCCAGAAAAAAGGGTGCCCGGAGGGGGACTCGAACCCCCACGCCGTTTCCGGCAACAGATTTTAAGTCTGGTGCGTCTACCATTCCGCCATCCGGGCATTTTTCCCTCCGCCGCGAAAACTCACTCACTCACTCATCCATCCACTCACTCATCCATCCACTCACTCATTCGCTCTCACTCAATCGCACTCGTTCATTCCCTCGCGGCGGCAAAAAAGTCATTTCAAAGAGATTACTGTGATTGTCTGCGTAGCGTCGCCGACACTCGGCTTAATCGGCAAATCTATGTTTGACACATAGAGTTTGTCGCCACGGAGGATGCACTCCGAAGGCGTGTCGAGTGCGCCGTCTTTATCAAGTGCGCCGTCGGCACTGTTGGCATCGTCGGAGGGCACCTTGCTCTGTGCTAAAAAGGTGACGCGCCCCGTTTTTGTCGAGAGGCGCAAAACCGCATTTCCGAGAATGTCGGCGATCCAAAGATTATCCTCCGCGTCCGTGTGCATCCCATCAACCGACGACACGCCCTTCTCTCGGAGGCGGGCGAAGACCTCGGTGCGGGCGATGTTTCCGGCGGAGTCCAAGGTGTAGCGCAGCACCTCGACGTCGCCAAAATTGTTGACATAGAGATGCCCCTCCGAGTCGAAAGCAATACCGTTAGCTCCCCGCGCAGCTTTGTTGCGCGTCTCGATTGTGAGGATGAGGTGAGGGTCGCCCACGCCAGTGACCTTCACGGGCGCACCGGCCTTCAACTCGGAAATTGCAAAACGATAAACGCCGCTGAGGTTGCGCCCGGATACACGCAGATCGGGGTCGGAAACGTAGATGTGGTCTTTCCAAACGGCGACTCCGTTGGCGGCGTTGATACCCTCGACGACACGCTCGGCACGGAGCGGTTTGCCGTTCTCGATGACAACGCGCAGGAGCGACGAAGACCCGTTCATGCCCTTGTCCATGCCCCCCTGATTATCGGCGACGTAGAGGTGCCCGTCGCCCGCGAAGACAAGCCCCATCGGCATCGTCCTGCCGCTTCGCTCATTGGGCGGGAGCACAAAAAAGTCGCTGATGGAATCGTCGGCACCGATGCGGGCGATTTTCGCAGGATGCTTCCAATTGGTCGCGTGTTGGGTGATGGAGACGTAGATGTTGCCGTCTGCGCCGAGCGTCAACCCATCGGGGCTGGCAAAAGTTTCGGGGAGCAGTTTGCCGCCGAGCAGCGTGGTGCGCCCCTTAGGATTAGAGACGCCGCTTTGACAAGCCCCGAGCGTGAGCGCGAGGAGCAAGGCGACGGAAAGTTTTGCAGCGAGTGCGGCGAGAGGAAGTTTCATGGCGATGTGCGATGTGCAGTGAGTTGTGTGTGCGGTGAGTCGTTTTGACGCGCCGGAAAAAAACAGACTTGCGCAAACGTGTCACGCCCTTTTTTCTCCCGCCCTATGTTAAAAATCAACTCGTTCATCCCTGTCCTGTTAATCGCAGGAGCCAGCGCACTCGTTGCCGTTTGGTCGGCGCACGCAGGCAAAGAAATCGTCCGCGTCAAAAAGACTACGACTCTGCCCGTTGCCGCGCTTACCGCCGCCGTCGCCACGCCGGAAAAAACTGCGCCCGACTACAGTTTCACTGTCACGACCTCCGCCGCAGGCCGCGTCATTGTCACCCAGCGTTCAGACGGAAAAATAATCTGCGACGAACGCCTTGGCGCTTTCGTAAGAAAAACGTTTGCAGCCCAAGGGTCGCTCAAAATCGAAGCCGAGGCAGGTCTCGAAAATGTCAGTATTCAAATCGGACGTCAGATCTTCTTCCCGAAAAATAAAACGGCAAAAGAGTTTTTTGTGGACGCACAGCAAATTGAGTCCGCCTTGGCGACGCTCCCGCGCCAAGCGAAGCCTGCCGTCGCCACGCCCGTCGTCTTGCCGGCACTGCCCAAACTCAATCCGCTTCGCGACATCTCGCTCGCCGAGTTCCGCAAAAACTACCCCGCGCCCGGACGCGACTTTTCCTCCGGCCCGCTCTGGACGTGGAACGACCGGCTCACCGAGGAACAAGTCCGCTCGACACTGCGCGACCTCGCCGCACAAAACGTCAAACAAGCGTGGGTTCACCCGCGCCCAGGTCTGATGACGCCCTACCTCTCCAAAGAGTGGTTTTCCCTCTGGAAAGCCGCGCTCGATGAGGCGCAAAAACTCGACATGAACATTTGGATTTACGACGAAAACTCCTACCCAAGCGGATTTGCCGGCGGCTTCGTCCCCGACGCCATGCCGGAGTCGCGTGGAATGTCGCTCACCTTCGCAGAAGTGCCCGAACTTAAAAGAGTCGGTAAAGAAATCTGGTATGTGTTCGACGACGCCGGAAAAAACATCACCGCCGACGCTAAAAAAACTGGCAAACTTGCGCCTCTCCCCAACGGCGGAAAATACCTCGTCGCCCACGCCCGCTATGTTTCCAGCGGCGGTTGGTATGGCGGAAAATGGTATGTTGACTTGCTAAAAAAAGGCGTCACCGAAAAGTTTCTCGACATCACGCTCGACGCCTATAAAAACGTCCCCGAAATCGCCAAAGAATTTGGCAAAAGAGTCCCCGGCATTTTCACCGACGAGCCGCACCCAATCAATTTGAACTTCGGCGGCCTACGCAGCTCGCTCCCGTGGAACAAAGACTTCAGCGGCGAGTTTGAAAAACGCTTCGGCTATTCACTCGCCGACAACATCCCCTCGCTTGTAAAAAAAGTCGGCGATTGGAAACGTGTCCGCCACAATTACCACCAGCTTGTTTTAGACTTGTTTATAGACCGTTTCGCCAAACCCTACGCAGCGCGTTGCGAACAATACGGCATCGAGTTCACAGGGCACTACTGGGAACACGGCTGGCCGGGAACCTCTCACGGCCCCGACAACATGGCGATGTATGCGTGGATGCAACGCCCCGCAATTGATTTGCTGCAAAACACTTACAACGACGACTCCGCCGGTGCCCAGTTTGGCAACGTGCGCAGCGGCAAAGAGCTTGCCTCCGCCGCCAACCAAATGGGACGCTCGCGCACACTCTCCGAAAACTACGGTGCGGGCGGCTGGGATTTACGCTTCGAGGATATGCGCCGCCTCGGCGACTGGTCTTACGCCGTGGGCGTCAATACAAACAACGAGCACCTCTCTTATGTCACCATACGCGGAGCACGCAAACGCGACCACCCGCAATCTTTCTCTTATCACTCCGCATGGTTCTCTGGATACCACGTCCTCGCCAACCATTTTACACGTCTCTCTTACGCACTCTCCCAAGGCCGCCAAATCAACCGAGTCCTCTTGCTCGAACCAACGACAACCGCGTGGCTCTACCAAGGGCAAAGAGAACTCTCTGACATCGCAAAAAGTTTCACGAAAACAGTCAACGCACTGGAACATGCACAGACAGAATACGACCTCGGCTCAGAGGACATCATCCGCCATTCCGGCAAAGTCCAAGGCACACAATTTACCGTCGGACAAGCAAGTTACGACCTCGTCATCCTGCCGCAACACTGCGAAAACCTCAACAAAACAACGCTGACACTTTTGCAAGAATATGTGAAAAACGGCGGCAAACTTTTGCTCCTTGGAGAAAAACCCTCGCGTGTCAACGGACAGGTGACAGACATCGCACTCGAAGCAAAAAAAGTGACGCTTGAAGAGGCGGTCGCACTCGCTCGCTCGCGCACCGCGCAGACAGGGCTTTCCATCTCCGTCCCCGAAGGCGTGCGAAGCATTTTCCACCATCGCCGCAAACTTGCCGACGCTGAAGTCTTGTTTATTTGCAACACCGACCTAAAAAATAAAGTCGAAGTGAAAGTAAAGACGGACAAACACATCTCTATCTGCGAGAACGGCGAGATATATAACAGTCTCCCCAAAGGCAAAATCTACGGTTTCGTTTTGCAACCCGCCGGAAGCAGCCTCGTCATTCTCTCCGACGAAGCAATCACCGACGCCAAACAACAATCCGCCAGCGTGTTTGCCGCGCTCGAAGGCGGCGAGACGCAAGTCGCCACACCAGAAGAGAATGTGCTCGTGCTCGACTATGCCAGACCCAAGATACGCGGCGAGTCCGGCAACGAAGCCTACACTTACAAGGTCAACCGCTCGCTCTTTCTGAAAAACGGTTTCGCCGCCGGAAATCCTTGGGACAATCAAGTGCAGTTCAAAGACGAGCTTATCAAAAAAGCGTTTCCCGAAGATAGCGCATTTGAGGTTGATTACCACTTCACGCTGCGCGACACCGTCCCTGCGAATTTAAGCATCGTTGTAGAACGCGCCGACATCTACACAATCACTCTTAATGGAGTGGAAATAAAACCCACGTCCGGCGTCTGGTGGCTCGACAGGGCGTTTGCAAAAATCGCTATTTCCAAAACTGCGAAAATAGGCAAAAACACGCTCACGCTCAAAGCGTCGAGAATGCGCATCGAACACGAAATCGAACCTGTTTATTTGCTCGGCAACTTCTCCTTGGAGAATGCGAAAAAAGGCTTTGTCGCCACCGCACCAAAACTGTTGACGCTGCGCCAACAAACAAAGGCGACGCCTGCCCTTGTTCACAACGAAGAGCTTAACGGCGTCTCGTGGCTTTCCGCTGGTGTAGGTTTTTCTGGAAAAAGCGACCGTGCGCCCGCGCTGGTGTTCGACCTTGGCGACGAAAAAGAAGTTTCCGGCCTACGCATCTGGAATTACAACGAGCAAAAATTAAAAACGCGCGGTGTCAAAACGCTGGAAATCACGGGTCTCGGCAAAACCGATTTGCCCATCGGCGACGGCAGGCCAATAGAGTTGTTTTTTGATGCGCCGAAAAAACTAAAAACAATAAAGTTTGAGATTTTCTCCAACCACAACGGTGTCGCCTTCCCGCTGGTATCGAACGTCAAACCTGCCGACAACGCTTTTGTCGGGCTGGCAGAAGTGCAATTTTTGGACGCTGCCAAAAAGCCTCTCACGGGCGTCAAGGTCGCGCCCACCAGCGAGCTTCTGGCGGACGGGCACGACCGCCGCGCCAATTATCTCCTCGACGGCAGCGGGCTGGGCGATTTCGGCACTGACTCGGATGCCTCGTGGAATAAGCAAGGGATGCCGTTTTACAGCGGCAAAGTGGCTTACACGCGGACATTTCAGGTAGCGGAACAGCAAGTTGGCAAGCAATTTAAGGTGCAATTACCGTCGAGTCCCTCTGGCTGGTATGGCGCGACGGCGCGTGTGCTCGTGAACGGCAAACCAGCGGGTTTTGTGATGTCGGCTCCGTGGACGGTGGATGTTTCTGCTTTGGTTCGCGCTGGTGCCAACGAGGTGACTGTTGAGGTCTATGGCACTCCGAAAAACTTATTAGGGCCGCACCACCTTGGTGTCGGGAAACAGCGTGGCAGTGCATGGCCCGGGCATTTCAAGCAAGCCCCCGAAACCCAACCTGCTGGCGCTCGCTACGACAGCATTGGCTACGGCCTCTTCCAACCCTTCTCCTTGCTCGCCGAAAAGACAGAAGATAAACCTAAGAACTGAAACCACGGATGAACACAAATTGCCACGGATAACGACACCGCTTCTGTGGTTCCTTGCTGTTTTGAGTGGGACGCGAGCATTGGCAATTGCTGATGCCCCTTATCGAGGTCGCTTGTTTTTTAGCCGAAGAACGGCAGTTCAGCGGGATGGGTTTGCGCAAGATTTTGAGGCGGATGCGGTTTGCGCTTTCCCGACGCGCACCTTGCGGTGCGTGGAGCGGAAAGCGCAAGCCGCAGACGACCAAAAGATTGCCCAAAACCGCCCGCA
>JAITPT010000014.1 GCA_031289285.1 Puniceicoccales bacterium | reverse complement strand
CGGTAGGCGGGCGGGCGGGCGGTGGTGGGCGGGCGGTGGTGGCGGGCGGTGGCGGGCGGGCGGTGGTGGCGGCGGTGGGCGGGCGGGCGGTGGTGGCGGCGGGCGGGAAAATAGGTCTTATAGGTCTTATAGGTCGTATAGGACCTATAAGACCTATAGGTGCGTCGCCGGAGCGCAACACTGCGGCGGGGCGGCGGTCTCCCCGCGCACTGCGGCCTCCAGACTGTTTGCCGTTTTGCGCAAACGCGCTCGCGGGAAAATCACGGTGGACGTCTGGGCACTCTCGCAGCATTCCGCCGGATTGGTCGTGCGTTTCAAAACCAACGCCACCCCTATCCGTGCGCGGCACAAAGCCTCTCGCCTACGTCGAGGGCGACACCCTCCTCGCCGCCCCTCCGCTCGCTCCTCGACGCGAAGTGACGCTGGTGCGCAGCTGCAGTTCTCAGGCTAAAACAGCGGGGAGGCGGTGTAGATTTCGCCGAGGAGGGCTTGGCGGTTTTCGCCTTGTTCCCAAAAAATATCGTTGAGGACAAACTTGAAGGTGATGAGCGGCGTCTTGGCGTCGGTGACCCAGACCCATTCGTTGACACTGCGGTTGTCGAGCGGGATGCCGTATTCCCACGAGAGACCCGCGCCCTCGCCACGCACAAAGATTTTGTTGCCCCAGCCGACATCGGTGATGGCGACGAGGGTCGTCACCGCCGCCGACGTGTTCTTCTTCGGCGCGGCGGTGCGCGCAGGCGATTTGGGCGGCGGCGCGGCAGGCGGCAGCGGTTTGGTCGCAGTCGCGGGAGTCGCAGCAGTGGCAGGCGGCAGCGCGGCGGGCGGAGTTTTTTTCACGCCGTCCGCTTTCGGAGGAGCGTCCGGTTTGGCGGCGGCGGTTTTTTTGGTGAAACTGCGACGGTCAATTTTTCCGGTGGGCGCGGCGGTTTCGGTTACAGCTTTTTTGGGAGCAGTCCCCTGTGTTTTTTTCATGGTGTCGTGTGTTGGCGGTTGGCGGGTTGGGCTGGCGTTCCGTCGGTTTTCGGCGGTTTGCGCGAGTGCTTAAAGGGAGTTAGTTTTTTTGCACGTCGTCGGGTGCGGCGGCAAGGAAGCGCAGCGGCGTCGCGCATTTATCGAGGAAGGCGTGCCAGAGGGCTTCGCCGTCTTTTTCCATCAAGAGGTGCGGGTCGGCACGAGCGACGACCCATGCGTGGCGGCGTAGCTCGTCTTCAAGTTGGCCGGGTGCCCATTGAGTGCTGCCTAAGATTGCTCGCAATTTTATGCCCGGGTGTTCGTCCGCCGCAGTCGCAGCGCGTTCTTTGCTCAGGCCGAAATGGATGTGGAAAAGCCCCTCCGGCGTGCGGTTCCAACCACAGAAGGCGAGCTGATTTTCGCCGACTGGCCCGCCTTGGTAGAGGGGCAAATCGCCCAGCGGCGGCGTCTGAAATCCCGATGCCACTTCGCCGAGACGCCGCGTCGTCGGGCGGTTCAAAATCGTCCCGAATGCACCGCCCGCGCCGTGCCGCACGAGAAACACAACCGTTCGCCGGAAAGCGTCGTGGAGCAGCGACGGGTGCGAAACCAACAACTGACCGGACAGCGGGCTGCTCGGCTCAGGCGCGGACGATTGCATCTGGGAGGCATACATAGCGGAAAAATTGGTTGTTGAAAAAAACGCGGCTTTGCGACGTGCGGAAGTGTGTGGTTGCTCAACCAGGATTCGAACCTGGACAAAACGAGTCAGAGTCGTTTGTGCTACCGTTACACCATTGAGCAGTTGAAAAAAGAACTGGAGCCAGCAGTCAGATTTGAACTGACGACCTATCGCTTACAAGGCGATTGCACTACCACTGTGCTATGCTGGCGTTTTTTGAAGCGCACCGTTGTGGAGGGAAACGCCGCTGTGCGCAATACTTTTTTTCGGGGGAGGAAGGAGACGGCGGGGAAAATGGCGGCGTGGCGGGTGGCGAGCGGCGGCGTGGTGACACGCAGGTGCTCAGGGGAAATTTAGCTCGGCGATGAGGAGGCGGTGGTCGGAGGCGTGCTCGGAGGCGGGGAGGTCGGCGATTTTTGCAGGCTTGCGCAGATGCGGCTCCAAGGCGGCAGAATAGAGAAAATAGTCAGAACGCGAATAGTAGTCGTTGCGGAAATTGCGGTATGTCCATGTCTCGTTGCGCGAGTCGCGGGCAGGAAGCATGAAGAGCGCAGGCGGACGTTTGGCGTAGGTGAAACGCCGCAGCGGGGCGGCGTGTGGGTCGTCGTTGAAGTCGCCAGCGACAAGCACACGGGCAGGGAGATTTCGCGGCGGGTGGTTTGTGCTCAAAATGCGACAGATGGCGTCGGCCTCGGCGAGACGGCGGTTCGCAGAGAGCGGGTCGCCTTTGGAGTCGAGCCGACTTTTCAGGTGAACCGTGTAGAAGAAGAGTTCCCCCGCCGGAGTGTCGAGCGTCACACCCAGCAAGCCACGTGCCACACAGAGCGGGTTGTTTTGCGCAGTTTTCGGGTTTAACTTTATTTCGGGGTAACGCCAGACATGCTTGAACGGGCGACGCGACAAAATAGCAAGCTGGCGGCTTGGGTCAGGGCCGCTGAGAACGGCGGTGTGCGGATACGGGAAACCGGAGCGGGCGAGGTCGCGGCAAAGCTCTTTCACAAACGGTTCTCCGCCGATTTCTTGCAATGCGAGGACATCGGCGTTCGCGGCGAGAATCATAAAGCGCAACGCCTTTTTCTCTGCTTCCGGTTTCGGATAATCCGGCTCGGTGCGCCCCTCTACTCGACGAAAATTAAGCAGGTTGTAGTTTTGCGCATTAAAGCTGGCGACGCGCAATGTCTCCGCCGCAAAAGAAAACAGCGACGCAGCAAAATAAAGGAACAGAATTAAGAGAAAGCGCGTTTTCGGTATCATTTACATTTTGTCTCCGAGTTGGATGTCAAGTGGCGGGAGGAGGGTGGTGCGTGTTTTGTCGTTAGAAAGGAGTGTTAGGAAGCCGGGGACAGTCTGGAAACCAGTTTTCTCTAAGAGGTCTTTCTCTGCGGCGAGGGTTGTGTAGTAATAAATCTTTTTGCCTTTTTGTTTGTGCGCCCAGAAGGCGAGTTGGCGTAGCGTTTCTGTCCAGAGCGGCAAGTCGCGTTTGTCGGCAAACAAGATTTTTACGGCGTCGCTGCTTTCTTCGGCAACGAGTAACAGGCCGTTGGCGGACAAAATAAACGGCTTGGAGGGGCGTTCGACAAATTGTTTGCGAAACGCTTCCGGTGTGTAGAGAAAACGGGCGATGTCGTCCGCCGCGCCTGTGTGCGCATGTGCGTCGTGCAGGCAAGCGAAAATGGCGGCGTCGGGAGAAACAATTTCCGGTTTCCACTCGCCATTTGAAACGCCGCTTGAAACGCCGCTTGAAAATGCGCCAGCACTTGTATCCGAGAAAATATAATATGCGGGAAGCATTGCGGAGCCAGCGGCGTTTAGACGTCCGGCACTTGCGTTTTTTTGTGTGACAAATGCGGCAAGCGCGTCGTAGTTTTTTCCTTTTACGCGGCGAAAAGACTCTTCGATTATTTTTGTGAAACAGCCTTTTCCACGGTGCGCGGGAAGCGTCCACGAGCCAGTCATTATGCCGATGGTGATGCGGAAATTTGCGGCGGAACCTATTGTCCTGTAAGTGATACCGGAGCCAGCGAGGATAACGTCGGCGTCGGCGAGCGCGAAGATGTCGGAGGTTTCGTTTTCGGTGTTGTTGCCAAACACCCAGTCATAGACGGCGGCGTCGCCCCAATGGGGAAAAACTTCGTTTAGAAAGGCGAGATACGCCGATGTCGGGATGGTTGTTATTTGCATTGGAGAAAAATGATTTTGTTGTTTTTGTGCGTTGTTTTGTCACATTGTTTTGCGAGTGATTTCTCCTGTAGAAGTCCACCAAATTGTTTCGCCGAAACGGCGTTCGATTTCTGTGAAGAGCAAGTCGAGGTAGTTCATATAGACTTCGCAAACGCTGTCGAGCATTCCGGGGGTAATGTGCGCTTTAACAGAGAGAAGCCCGCCCGCTTCTATGATTTCCATTGCTCGCGCCCACTCGCTTGTCGCCTGAAAATTAGTCGGAAAGTGCAACACTTCGGCGAGTGTTTCGGTTGTGCCGTTTCGGATGATTTTTATTTTTTGCGGGAAGAGCAAGGCGGCGTTTTTTAGACCACTCATATTTGTTTTGGCGTCGCGAGAAATTGCGGTTCGCACATCGCGGGCGGAGGCGACGAAGCGCAGACCCGCAGCGGGCATTGCGGCGAGGAGGTTGTCCGGCGCGTCCCAGCCCGGCGGGCAAATTCCGGGTTCCCAAGGCAAATCGGCACTTTTGAAAATGCGAAAAATCTCGGCAAGGATTTCTCCAAATTGCGCTTCGCTTTGCTCTTGAAATTCGACGGGAATGCGCAGCCCTTTGTGGCAATGGTAGAGGCCGTGGAGCGCGATTTCCGCTTGCTCGATGTTTTTAAGAAAACGGACAAACTCTGGGTGGCGGTCAAGTTGCATCGCGCCTTTGGGGAAGCGCGGAGCGAGGAAAAATTTGTCGCGCAGCTGCGGGATAGCCGCAAGAAGTTTGCGCGTAGGTTTTGAGGAAATTTCGCGCCAGTCGGCGGTAGTGAAGAGGGTGACGCGCAGTTTCGGGTGACGGCGCAGGAGAAAAAGCAGATGGCGCAAAACGCCCTTGTCGAGGTCGCCGCCGGATTCGTAGTAGTCGGTGGACTTCTGCGGGTGGAGGTCGTCTATGGTGAAACAGACGGCGGCGTTTTTGCCCGCTGGAAGCCAGTTGGCAGGGATTTGGTCGGGAAGAATGGTGACGGCTGGCGGAATGGCGGTTGGCGGCATGGCTGCGTGTAAAAACGGATTTTGCGGCGCGGCGCAAGGGCGGAATTGCGGCAAGGGGTGGGGGACGAGGGGGTGGTGGACATGGTGGACGCCGTGGACAGGGGTGGATGTGGTGAGTTGTGGACGGTTTTTGTTTTTTGCGTGGAAGATTTTTCTCTGGACATGGCGGCTGGGGCGGTGTTTCCTGTGCGCATGTCATTTCTCTCTTGCCTCAAAAAAACCGCCGTTGCGGCGTTTTTCATTTGCGCAGTTTGCGTCGTTGCCGACGCCGCGCCGCTCGTGCTCCGCTACGACAAACCCGCCAAGAAGTGGCTCGATGCCCTGCCAATCGGCAACGGGAGTCTCGGCGCAATGGTCTTTGGCGGCGTCGCAGAAGAGACCATCCAGTTCAACGTGGACTCGCTTTGGACGGGCGGCGAAAACCCGTCGGGTGCCTACGAGACAATGGGCGAATACCAAAACTTCGGAGAGCTGCGCATCTCCCTCGATTTGCCAAAAGACGCTGCCGGCAAAACGCTAAAAACAGAAAATTATTCACGCACACTCGACATCTCCACAGGCTTGGCGGAAACAAAGTTTTCTGTCGGCGGCGTGAACTTCAAGCGAGAGGTTTTTGTGGACGGTTCCCAAGAGCAGAACACCGCATCTCTCGGTCTTATTTTTGTGCGTCTCACCGCCGACAAGGATTTCAGCGGACGTGTCTTTTTGAAAGGTGCGCACAAGGAAAAGACAACACAGATATTGTCTATTCCGAAAATCCCCAGTCTCCAATTTTCCGGCGCATTAAACAATGGTCTCAAATACATAGCCGGTGTCACCGCAATAGCGGAAAAATACAACGACAGAATTTCTCAGAAAGACGACCACGTCCGTTTTGAAAATCTAAACACACTCACATTCGTTCTTTTAGCTGGCACAGATTACACACCCGACCACACCCGCAATTGGAAACACGCCATCAGCGAAGAACTTCTCTCCTCCGCTTTCCTGCCAAACTTTGTCCGCTTAGGCTTGGTGAAAAACTACGACTCTATAAAAGCCCCTTCGCTTGCTGCTACAGCCGCATATATGGGGCGTGTCTCTTACAACTTCGGCCCCACGGACGCCGCTCGCCGAGCGTTGCCGACGGATGCGCGTTTGCGGGAATATAAAAAAGGTGCTGCCGACCCCGAGCTTGAAGTTTTGCTTATCCAATACGGGCGTTACTTGCTACAAGCGTGTTCTCGCCAAGGCACACTTCCTGCTAATCTCCAAGGTCTCTGGAACCCCAGCAACGCGCCCGCTTGGCACAGCGATTACCACTCTAACATCAACGTCCAGATGAACTACTGGCTCGCCGAACCAACCAACCTCGCCGAGTGCCACGTCGCGCTGATAGACCTTATCCGCAGTCAAGTTCCCATCTGGCGACGCGCCACCGCCGCCGCTCGCGAGTTTCGCACTGCTGCGGGTGCCGCCCAAGGTTGGGCTGTGCGCACTTCGCACAACATCCGTGGCGGCATGGGTTGGAAATGGGATAAAACCGCCAACGCTTGGTATTGCCAACATCTCTGGGAACACTACGCATTCGGCGGCGATAAAAACTACCTGCGCACCGCCGCTTACCCGCTTCTTAAAGAGACCGCCGAGTTTTGGCTCGCCCGCTTAAAAACTCTCCCCGACGGGCAGCTCGTCGTCCCCGATGCTTGGTCGCCCGAACACGGCCCCGACGAAGACGGCGTTAGCTATAGCCAAGAAATTCTCTGGGACCTCTTTGACAACACCGCCGCCGCCGCTGTTGCGCTGGGTCGTCCCGACGTCGAACGCAAACGCTACACCGCCGCTCGCGACAAACTTCTTGTCCCAAAAATCGGGAAGTGGGGGCAACTCCAAGAGTGGACGGTTGACCGTGATAATCCCCGCGACCAACACCGCCACACCTCGCACTTGTTTGCTGTTTTTCCCGGACATCAAATCGGGCACACCCGCACACCTTCGCTCGCCAAAGCTGCCGCTATCTCCCTCGCCGCACGTGGCACTTCGGGCGATAGCCGCCGCAGCTGGACATGGCCGTGGCGCTGCGCACTCTGGGCGCGTCTGGGCGAACCCGAAAAAGCGCACCAGATGCTTCGCGGCCTGTTCCAATACAACACGCTGAACAATCTTTTTACCGACCATCCGCCTTTCCAGATTGACGGCAATTTCGGCATCACTGCGGGCGTGACGGAGATGTTGCTGCAAAGTCACGACGGCGCGGTGCATGTATTGCCCGCCTTGCCCGCCGCGTGGAAAACTGGCTCGGTAACAGGGCTACGTGCGCGGGGCGGTTTCACGCTTTCGTTTTCGTGGAGAAACAACAGATTGGAGCACATAAAAGTAAAGTCTGCCCTCGGCGGCAACTTGCGTCTGCGCTTGAGCACTTCGTCCTGCGGTCTCGGCCCCCTTCGTCCTGCAGGCGAGCAGCATCCTGTATCGGTGAAGACAGAAGCAGAGGCGAACGCGAACGCGCCGGACGGGACAGTAGAGGCAGTTCCTGTGTGGGTGCTCGTTTCTGGCTCCACGCCGAATCCGAATCCGTTTTATCTACTGCCGCCGGACGCAAAAGTCGGCACAGGTTTTGTGGAATACGATTTGGCGACCACCGCCGGCGGCGAATACAAGTTCGATGCAACGGGGAAATAAGTCGGCAAAGTAGGTAGGCCGTGGTGGTGAGGGAGTGGACGTGGTGGACATGGTGGACACAGTGGACAGCGTGGACGTGGTGGGCTGTGTGAACCCAGTAGACATGGTGGTGGTGGACTGCAAGTGAGTTTCTTTAGCCTGTCTAAATTTTCAGCCGAAAACAAAGTTGCTCCGCCCGCTGTTTTCTTTTCCTTCCCCACACCACCTTTCACCTTTCACAAACACACCTTTCCCACTCACCGCCTTATGCACACCAGCCCGCCACTCCTCCGCGCCTTCGCCGCCGCTCGCGCCCTCACCTTTGCTGCCCTTGCCGCCGTCCTCCTCGCCGCCTCTGGCTGCGACGACCGCCCCGCCGCCGCCCTCACCGTAAAAACGGATACCCCGCCCCCCGGCCCCGTCGCCGGTTCGCCGTGGACGCTGGGTCTGCCAAATAACGCCGCGTTGGAAATGTTGCCCGTCGCCGCTGGGTCTTTCACGATGGGCGATGGGACTGGGCATCGCGTCGAGATTACGAAACCTTACTGGCTTGGAAAATACGAGGTCACACAAGCGCAATGGGCGGCGGTGATGGGGAGCGATCCGGCGAATTTCAAAGGCGCACAGTTTCCCGTTGAGCAAGTATCGTGGCATGATGCTGTGGAATATTGCGCGAAGTTGACGAACCAGGAACGCGCCGCTGGACGCTTGCCAGCGGGTTATCGCTATACCTTGCCCACCGAGGCGCAGTGGGAATATGCGTGCCGCGCTGGCACGACGGGAAACTACGGTGGCAGTGGCAATCTGAACGAGATGGGCTGGTATGGCGATAACAGCGGCAACAAGACGCATGACGTTGGCGGCAAGTCGCCCAATGCTTGGGGTTTTTACGATATGCACGGCAACGTTTTGGAGTGGTGCGCGGACTGGTATGGCAGTTATCCCAGCGGCAGCGTGACCGACCCAACGGGGCCAAACGCCGGTAGCGACCGCGTTTTGCGCGGCGGCAGTTGGCTCAGCAGTTCCGACTACTGCCGTTCCGCCTACCGCCTCTACTTCGACCCGGGCTACCGCAGCCTCAACTTCGGCTTCCGAGTCGCCCTCGCTCCCGCAGGCGCGGAATAACCCGCCCCTTGCCGTCCCGAATGTCGCCCGCCGCCCTGTCCCGTAGGGACAAAATGTCGGATTGGGTCGCCTTGCCGGGGTTGCACCCGGCAAGGCTCCCTCACCTCCGAACGTGCGGTTTTCCGCATTCGGCAGTTGATACCAACGGCGTATTAGCGCCATCAAACCGTAAACCAGTTTGGGGGATGTCTCGCTTTTCAAAGAAACGTGCCAATCGGGTGTCCCCGCTCGCTCCGGCTTGTC
>JAITPT010000011.1 GCA_031289285.1 Puniceicoccales bacterium | reverse complement strand
GTGATGATTATGTCTCTAGCGTCAGTTGTTCAGGTGGCGGGTTCAGTTTACACAATGCCGGTCATGTCGGTATTTATGTGGGTGACGGCTATGTAGCCAATAATCGCAGCGGCGGTTTTCCAAGCATTGACACCTTAGATCAATATATCAATACCTTTGGCTGGGGCGGCTGGGGCTGGGGCGGTGGTGGGTGGCCAGCATATAGGACTTATAGGACCTATAGGACCTATCGTGTGTGCTGCCCGTGCCACAGCGCACACGAGTGCCGACACCGCTTTCGCCGACAGCGAGCACCGTCCCCCACCACCGCCGACAGCCGCCGCTTTCGCAGACAGCGAGACCGCAACGGTTGTCGGTGGCTTCTTACTTCAAATCCAGTTTGCGGCGCAAAACCCATTCGGTGGCGGCGAGCAAGAGGAGGAGGGCGAAGAGCCAAGGGGTGAAGTTTAACGGAATGGTGCGCACAAAGGCATTCGAGGAATCACGGGCGAGCAACATGTTTGGCAACTTGTCCAAATCCTCCTCGCGGAGGAAACGTCCGCCAGAAATCTCCGCCATCTCGCGTAGCTGGGCAGCGTTCATGGCGATGTCGGCAGTCTCGGCATCGGAGGCCTCGACATCAAAAGTCACGATGTTGGCGGCGTCGCGCAAGGTGTGGAAAGAGTGTTTGCCGACAGCGGTGGCGGTCAACTTCGCCGAGTAGTGTCCCGGGCGGTCGGGCTGAGATTGGAGGCGGACTTCGGAGGTGTGCGCTTTGCCGTCGGGGGCGCGGACAGTGAGGATTGCGGGCACCTCGGCGTCGGTGAACGGCTCGAAGCCCTCGGCTTTGAAGAGGCGTCCGTCAATGAGCACTGGCTCACCGACGGTGTAGGCGGTCTTGTCGGCGCGGAGTTGGGTGAGCTTGTTGTTGGAGAGTTTTTGGTTGGAGAGGGTCTGGAAAAATTGTCCCCAGAGGCGGGCAAAAAACTTTTCGCCGGTCTTCGAGCGCCAGCGGTGCGTCTGGTGTGTGCCGACGTAGAGGATTTGCCCCATGCCGAAATTGCGCGTGGCGAGGACGGGCATCCCCGCTGCGCCGAGCGCGGGTTTGCGGGCAGGCGTGGGGTCGGTGAGGAGGACTTGCACACCCGGGCGAGCGGCACCGACCCAGGCCGTCCACGGGATAGCGGGGAGCTGTTTCCATTGTTCGCGGTTGGCGTCGGGCAAATCGGCGAGGGCGGTCAGGGGCGAGGTTTCGCCGGCGGGCGTGAGGGTGAGCGGGGCAGGGGTGTCGTGAGTGCGCGAGACTTTGGTCTGCGCGGGTTCGATGGGAAAAAGGGCGTCGAGGGGCGTGGTGGCGTAGGCTTGCGGGAGAAACTTTTCGCCTGCGACGAGCGCGAGGCCGCCGCCAGCTTTGTCCACCCATTCGCGCAGCCACTCGATACGCTGTGCGCCGAGCAGGGCAGGGTCGGCGTCGGCGAGGACGATGACGTCGTATTTGAAAAGGTCTTCCTTGGTGTTCGGGACTGCGGCGAGGAAGGGCGAGTCTGGCTCACTGGCGAGGTCGGCGTCGCCTTTGAGGAGGACGGCTTTGACGTCGAGGCGGCGGTCGCGGCGGGCGAGCGCGAGCAGGTATTGGAAGTCCCAGTTCGGCTCCTGTTGGACGAGGAGGATTTTGATTTTGTCGTTGGTGACGAAGAGGCGGGTCTTGGCGGAGAGGCCAGCGGTCGGGCGCGTGGCAGCGGCACCTGCGGCGGCGTCGGCGGTTGCGGCGGTGGCGGTGGCAGCGGCTTGCGGGATGGCGGCTTCGATGACGAGTTCGCCGGCGGTTTCGGGGACGTGGGAGAGGGTGAGTTCTTGTTCGCCGTCGGAGCGGATTTCGAGCGGCTGGGTCTCGACGACGCGCCCGTTGGCGGTCAAGCGCACTTCAACGCGCTGCCCCGCCATGTTGCGGGTTTTTACGCGGACTGTGAAAACGGCCTTCTCTTTAACCGCCACTGAGGCGGGGCCTTTGACTTCGCGCACCATGAGGTAACGCGGGTTGGCGACGCCCACGCCGTAGAGGAAGAGCGGGGTGCCGTCGCGGCGGGCGGTCTCGGCGGCGGTGGCGGGAGATGGGCCGGTGTTGCTTGCGCCGTCGGTGATGACGAGGACGCCTGCCGGAGATTGGCCGCGCTTCTCGTCGAGGACACGCCGGAGACTTCCGCCGAGGTCGGTGGCGTTTTCCGTGTGTTTGAGGCCGTTGAAAAAGGCGGCGAAGTCGGCGCGGGTGGATTGGGCGTTGAAGGCGGCGAGCGGGCGGGCGTCGCGCCCGAAGCCGTGAAACTCGATGTCTGAGCGTTTGGCGAGACGTGCCCAGAGGTCGAGGCGGGCGTTGTCGGCGAGGCCGGTGAGGAGTTTTGCGCGGGAGAGCGAGACGGCGGCAGTGACGGCGGCGTTGGCGGCGGGCAGGGGGGCGTCGGGCGCGAGCGAGCCGAGGGCGATGTCGGCGCGGGCGATGTCGGCGGGGGTGTCGCGGCGGTCTTCGAGTGCCATGCTTTGGGAGAGGTCGAGCAAGACGGCGAGTGGGCGGCGGGTGGTCTCGTCAACGACGACGCGCAGGACGGGTTTGACGAGCATCAGCACGAGTAGCGCGAGCAGGAGCGAGCGCAGCGTGGCGAGGAAGATGCGGCGCGGGCGCGAGAGCGCGGGCGCATAGCGCAGGTAGCTCCATACGACGGCGGTGGCGAGCGCGGTGGCGAGTGCGAACGCCCAGCCCCAGCCGATGCCCTCGGTGTCTATTGAAGGCGGCGAAACAGTGCCGTCGCCGAGCTTCTCGCCGGATGTGGCGAGACGCAGGAGGATGTCGGTGAGGAAGTCCATTTTTCCGGTGCAGTGGCGGTGTTGGCGGGCGGGCGGTGTGCGGTGTGGTGTGCAGTGAGCGGCGGTGTGGTTGGTTGGCGGCGTCGTTAGGCCAGTGCGCGTTTCACCTCGTCAAAGGGTGGCATGACGGAGGGGACGTCGCTCGACCATGCGTAGTTGACGACGCCGTCGGTACCGATGACGAAGACGGAGCGTTTGGCGACGCCCGCGTAGCCGAGGACGCCGGGCAGGAAGTTGTCTTCGCGCACGTCGTAGGCGGTGATGGCTTCTTTGTTGAAGTCGGAGGCGAGGGTGAAGTTGAGGCCGTTTTTTTCCGCCCAGATTTCTTGGGTGAAGGGGCTGTCCACGGAGACGGCGATGACATCGGCGTTGAGCGAGCCGTAGATGTTGAGGGAGTCTTTTATCGAGCAAAGCTCCTCGGTGCAGACGCCGGTGAACGCGAACGGGACGAAGAGGAGCACCGTTTTGCCTTTCCCCGCATTGCGCAGGAGAGCGACATCGGCGAGGCCGGTAGCGGTCTTAGTTTTGAGTGTGATTGCGGGCGCTTTTGCGCCGACGGGAAGTGCCATGTGTGTTGTCGGTTTTTGGATGTGGTGAACGCGGCGCAGCGCACGAGAGTGTGCGCGACGCTGGGCGCGGGCACGGCAGACAGGCAGGCGCGGGGCGGGGTTCCAAAGTCTGCCGCTGTCGCCGTCGCTGTTGCCGCCGCTTGGCGGCCTAATATCGTTCAGGTAGTGCCCAAAATACGAAGGGCATTTCTGAAACCGCGTATGGCTTGGAGCGCTGAAGGCGCGGCTTCATAATAGCCTATGGCGAAGCCATAGGTTACTGGGCGGCGGCTCTCAGCGGGCTGTAAGCCCGCCTCAACCTTCGTTCCGAACGCCACCATCGCGCCACCGCCGCCTACCTCCATTGCGTTGAGGTGGGCTTACAGCCCACAGAGACAGGGCGAGCCGATACCTATGGCGTTGCCATAGGCTATTATGAAGCCGCGCCTTCAGCGCTACGATGCACCCTCCGTTTCAAAGGCTATTCTCGTATTTTCACGCTACCTGGACGGGATTGGCTTGGCGGCCTGTTTTCCTCTCGCCACATGCGGAGAAGCGGCGTTCTCTACCGCTTCGTTATGTCCATAGAAGACCAAATCCTCGCCCTCATGGGGCAAAAAGATTACACCCCGCTCACCCTCCAAGACATCGGAAAAAAACTCGGCGGAAAGACTGTTGCCCGCCTCGTCCGCAAAGCGATGCCGAGCCTCATGGCCAGCGGTGCTGTCGCAAAAGTCAAAAAAAATTGTTTCTGCATTCCTTCTGACGCCGACCTGGTTTGCGGCGTCATCCAGTTTCGCCAGAGCGGTGCCGCAAAACTTCTCCCCGACCCGACGCCCGAAACGCCCAACCCTGCGCCCGTCAACATCCGCGCCGAAGACACCGGCATCGCTCTCCACGGCGACAAGGTGCTCGTGCGCGTCTATGAAAACTTCGGTGGTGGCGGCGGCGGTGGCGGCAAGCGCGGGCGCGACGGCGGCGCGAACCGTCCGGCGCGTGTGGGCGAAGATTGGCGGCAGGGGCGCGTCATCCGCATCCTCGAACGCGCCTTTGACTCGCTCACGGGCACGTTGAAAAAGACACGTCTCTTCTGGTATATCATCCCTGACGACCCGCGCATCGGGCGCGACATCATCGTCCAAGACCCCGCGAAAACTCAGCTTAACCCCGTCCCCAGCGAGGACGACAAGGTGGTCGTCCGCATCGTCGAGTGGAAACAGCGGCACCTTAGCCCCGTCGGCGAAATCACCGCCAGCCTCGGTGCCACGCACACGCCGCTCGCCGAATACAAGGCCATCCTTTTCAAATACCACCTCAACCCAGAGTTTCCCGATGACGTCGCCCGCGAGGCCGCCGCCATCCCGCCGCGTGTCGAAGCGCGAGACCTGCGCGGGCGGCTCGATTACCGCGACATCTTGACGCTCACCGTTGACCCCGACGACGCCAAGGATTTCGACGACGCGCTCTCGCTCGAAGCCCTCCCCGACGGCGGTGTGCGCGTCGGCGTCCACATCGCGGATGTCTCCCACTACGTCCGTGCGGGCAGTGCGCTCGACCGCGAGGCGCGCGCTCGCGGCAACTCCACCTACCTCACCGGCACCGTTATCCCGATGCTTCCACACGCGCTTTCCAGCGGCTTGTGCTCGCTCGTCGAGGGCGAAGACCGCCTCGCCAAGGCCGTGCTCATCACCTACGACCGCGACCACCGGCCTGTCTCCACCCGCTTCGCCAACACGGTCATCCGCTCCCGCAAACGTCTCGATTACAAACAAGCCCTCGCGCTCTTGCGCACCCGCGACCTCGCCTCCGTCCGCTCGCTCCCCGCGCTCCCCGCGCACCAGACCGGCCATCCGGGGCGGCCTCTCGCCAGCCTCTCCGACGCCGCGCTGCACGAGCTTCAGGACGCCCTGCGCACACTCTGGGACATCGCCTCCGCGCTGCGCACACGCCGTATGGCGGCGGGTTCGCTCGACCTCGATACGCCTGAGGTTAAAATCTACTGCGACGCCGAGGGCTACGCTGACCGCATCGTTCGCAACACCTCCGACGAGAGCCACCAGCTAATCGAGGAGTTCATGCTCTCCGCTAACGAGGCCGTCGCCCGCGTTCTCAACGGCGAGCGTCTCCCCAATCTCGCCCGCGTCCACGACGAACCCGACCCGCAAAAACTCCGCGACCTGCGCCAGCAACTTCTCGCCGCCGACATCAAAACCGGCGACCTGACCAAACGCTCTGAGGTCGTCAAACTTCTCGCCAAACTCAAGGTCACCCCTGACAGCTACCCGCTCCAAATCGCCTTTTTGCGTTCGATGCGCCAAGCCTGTTACCGCGCCAGCCCTGACGGCCACTACGGTCTCGCCAAGAAACACTACTCGCACTTCACCTCGCCGATACGCCGCTACTCCGACCTCGTCGAGCATCGCGTCTTCGACCACTACTTGCAGCGTCGCGGCGACGCCACCGCGCCCGCCCGCAAAGTCCCGCCGCCCAATATCGCCGAGCTTATGGAGACCGCCGCTCACCTCTCGCGCACCGAGCGCAACAGCACCGAGGCCGAGCGCGAGAGTGTGAAAATCAAGCTGCTTGAACTTTTTGGGCGCGAGACCCTCAAGGCCCGCAAAACTGCTTTTGACGCCATCATCGTCGAGGTGCGCAACCACGGCATGTATGTCGAGTTGACCGATTCCCAAGCCTACGGCCTCATCCACATTTCGACTCTCACCGACGACCTCTACCACATCAGCGGCGACGGCACCGCACTCATTGGCCGTCGCCACCGCCGCGCCTACCAGCTTGGGCAACATATCGCCGTCAATGTTGACCGAGTTGACCGCTTCAAGCGACAGGTGGACTTCCGAGTCGCCGAGGCGGTTGAAGAAGCACCTCCCGCCAAAAACAACCCTGCCGCCAGCAAGACTCGCAGCAGCAAGGCAGGTGGCACCACCAACGCCGCCAAGACTGCCAACGCCAAAACCAAAGACGCCCAGAAAGACGGCGGCAAAAAAAGCTCACGCCAACCTTGGAACGAGGGCCGCACCCTCCGCGACCGCAAACGCCGTCGCTAAGAAGAGGCCATGCGTGCGCCGATACTGTTTTTGGTAGCAGCGCCGCTCGCGCAATAGGTCTTATAGGACTTATAGGACGTATAGGTCCTATAGGACTTATAGGTCGTATAGGTCCTATAAGACCTATCGCTTCCCGCTTGTGCCGCCGCTTGCCCTGCCGCCGCTGCCGCACTTTTGGGAACAACGCACACTGCGGCGCGTTCTACTCCACTCGTTATGTTACGCAGAAAATTTGTCCAAACCGCTGCGGCGGGCATCCCGCTTATTCTTGCCGCAGGAGTCGCGCCAGCGATAGCCCGCGACCGCAGCCCAAACTCCAAAATCAACATCGCTGTCGCCGGTTTGCGCGGCATCGGCAAATCGCACCTCAGCTCCTACCTGCGACAGAGCGCCGATGTGCGCGTCGCCGCCATTTGCGATTGCGACACGGAGCCTCTCGGCGAGGTGGCAAAATACCTCGACGGCAAAGGCGTCGCCGCGAAGTCGTATCGCGACATCCGCCGCCTGTTTGAGGACAAAAATGTGGACGCGGTTTCCATCTGCCTGCCCAACTACTGGCACGCCCTCGCGACGATATGGGGTTGCCAAGCGGGCAAACATATCTGCGTCGAAAAACCCGTTTCGCACTCCATCTGGGAAGGCCGTCAGATGGTCGCCGCCGCCCGCAAATACAAACGCCTCGTGCAGGCCGATATTGACAGCCGCTCCAACCCGGGCCTCGGCCCCGCCATCGCCTACGCACAGGAGCACCTTGGCCGCCCCATCTATGCCAGCATCGTCGGCTACAAACGCCGCCACAGCATCGGGCTTTCGCGCGGCCCCGGACGCATCCCGCCCACTTGCGATTACGACCTGCACAGCGGCCCATTGCCCGCCACGCCGCTCCCGCGCAAGGAACTTCACTACGATTGGCACTGGCAATGGCTCTCCGGCAACGGCGAACTCGGCAACAACGGCCCGCACCAGCTTGACATCTGCCGCCGCGCTCTCGGCAAAAACACCGCACCCGCCAGAGTTATCAGCCTTGGCGGTCGCTTCGGCTACTTGGACGACGGCAACGTGCCCAACACGCAAATCGTGTGGTATGACTACGACGGTGTGCCGGTCGTTTTTGAGTCGCGGGCACTGGGGCGTAAGCCCGGCGTTAACATTATGGACAGCCTCACGGGCGTCACTGCCACGGGCAAAGTCGTCAGCCATCCGACGAGCGGCACGAGCAACTGCAACCTGTGCGTCTTTTTCGAGCGCGGCTATCTCTGCGGCAACAGCATTTTCGACAACGACGGCGCACCTGTGAAGGGTTTCCCCGGACGCTCCGCCTCGCAGCGGGCGTTTGTAGAGGCCCTGAAAACTGGGAAACAGGAGGACTTGCGTTGCGACATTTTAGACGGGCACATTTCTGCCAACATTAGCCATATCGGCAACATCTCGCACCAGACTGGCGAACACGTCGGTCTCGACGCCGCACGCCGCAAGGTCAAGTCGTTTCCGTATCTCGAACGGGTTTTCGCGGGCATGGAAAAACACCTCGCCACGCACGGCATCTCGCTCGAAAAAGAGGGGCTGTGCCTCGGACGCGAGTTGACGTTTGACAGCACCGCCGAGCGTTTCACCGGCACTCACGGCGACTTCGCCAACTTGTTTCTGCGCGACACCTACCGCCCGCCCTTCACCGTGCCCGAAAACGTGTGAAACCAACCCTGTGTGGAAATTGGTTTTTTTTGGCTTTTGGGTGTGTGGTGCGCAGCCAACCCGCGCCGAACGAAAAATCGGGAGTCAAATGAAAAAAGTGTCTGACCCTTTATTGCGTTATTGCGCTTTATTACGCATTAAAAACTGAAATAATAAGGAACCGCAGATAACGCAGAGAGCGCAGATGAGATACAGGAAAGGCATTTTTAGACCGGATGACAGGATGGACAGGATAGAAAATACAGGAAAATTGAAACAAAATATCTGCAAATAACGATTAGGAGGGGAGGATTTTGCTTTTAGCCACAAAAGAGCACGAAAGAGCACAAGAGAAGAAACAGGGAACCGCAGATAACGCAGAGAGCGCAGATGAGATACAGGAAAGACATTTTTGGTTCCTCGCTGTTTTGAGTGGCACAGGTGCTGAAAATGGGCAATCTGGGTGGGATGCGATTTCCAAAAATGGCTATGACTACCGAGAAACTTTTCGAGCAACTTCTTGGGTTG
>JAITPT010000296.1 GCA_031289285.1 Puniceicoccales bacterium | reverse complement strand
GGTTGGTGTTGTTGCCGATGTCGCCGAGGATGAGGTTACCGCGCCCGTCGGTGGTGATGGCTTCCCAGTCGTTGTTGCGTGCGCCCGCGACGACTATGCCGCGCCATTGTTCACGCGCTTGTTGTGGTCCGCCGTTTTTTGGTGAAGCGGCGACGGGCGGGCGGACGGTGCGTCCGTCGGCGTAAATCGGGACGAGCGTGTTGAAACGGTGTGCGGTGTCGGAGTCGCTGTGCGCCCAGAAAACGCCTGGGTATTTTTGCGAGGCGGCGAGGCCGGAGCATTCGGGGACGAGGCGTTTGTCGAGCGAGGCAGCGGGAACGAGCACGGTGGCGGCGGCGATCTCGCGCCCGTATGCGACGGCGGAGGGGATTGGGTAGATTTTTCTGACGGGCGCGGTGATGTCGGCAGGGCGGTTTGTTCCGGCAAACCACTCGTCCGAGTTGGGCGGGTCTGTGCCGTAGTCGGCGAAGTGCAGAGCGGCGGCGACAGTGGCGGCGAGCGCGACGAATACGACGGCGAGCGGGAAAATTGCGCGGGTGGCAGACATGGTGCGGAAACTGCGGAAAGCGGAAACAGCTTCAAAAAGGGTTTCCGCAATCTGCGTCGTTCAAAAGCGGTTCGTGGGTTTAAGGCAATACCGTTCGGGTAGCGTGAAAACACGAGAGGAGTTTTTGAAACGGGTGGTGCCTCGTAGCGCTGAAGGCGCGGCTTCATAATAGCCTATGGCGTTAGCCATAGGTATCGGTCTCGCCCTGTCTCTGTGGGCTGTAAGCCCACCTCAACGCGCTGGAGGTAGGCGGCGGTGGCGCGAGGGTGGGGTGGCATTCGGAGCGAAGGTTGAGGCGGGCTTACAGCCCGCTGTGAGCCGCCGCCGGTAACCTATGGCTTCGCCATAGGCTATTATGAAGCCGCGCCTTCAGCGCTCCAAGCCATACGCGGTTTCAGAAATGCCCTTCGTATTTTGGGCACTACCTGAACGGTTTTTTTGGGGGGTAAGGTGAAAGAAAATTCTTGCAAGTGTGGTGTAGGCGCGGCAGTTCGTCGGGTGTTCTTTCTCAACGGTGCGGTCGCCAAGTGGTAAGGCCGAGCTCTGCAAAAGCTCTACCGGCGGTTCGATTCCGCCCCGCACCTCCAAACTTTTTCCATCCATAGAAACCCCAAAAAGTTCCAAGCCCGCGCACAGCGCGAGATGCGCGAGATACGCGAAACGTAAGAGATGCGGGCTTAGTTTTTTTTAAGGTGCGGTAGCCAAGTGGTAAGGCACAGCTCTGCAAAAGCTGCATCGGCGGTTCGATTCCGCCTCGCACCTCCAATTTTTTTCAACGCGGCGTCGCGACTACCGACGCGGTTTTTTGGAGTGGGGTGGCAGTGGGTGCGATGTGATACCGGAGCACCCGCCGACACCGCTTTCGCAGATGCAGTCCCCACCCCTAACGCAGCCACCGCTTTCGCAGACACCGCGACCTCAACGGTTGCCAGTGTCTTTCTGCCGGTTTGAAAGCGGTGTCGGCGGGCACTGCGCTACGCGACGTGCCCTCGGCCACCGCACTCCAAATGGCCGCGCACCACCTCGCTCCTCAAAAATATCTGCACCGCTAAAATCGTTTTTCGCGTGTGAATGGTTCAGTGCGGCGACGCATCGCAAGTGTCTGGCTTTTTCTTTGGGAACACGAACAGGCGCAGGAGCGCGAAGTTGATGAATGGGGTCACGCAGACTTGGATGAGGACGGCGGTGTTGTAGTGCCAGCCGTGCAAGGTGACGAAGTGCATGATGCCGTAGGCGCACGACAGGCCGACGCACGATGTCGGCAAAAAGCGGGCGTAGCGGCCAACTTTCAGCGTGGCATCGAAGCTCCAGCGGCTGTTGACGAAATACGAAAATGTGTTGGCGACAAGGAATGCGACGCTGTTTGCCCACACGAAGAGACCTATCGGCAGGTAAGTGAGCACGAGCCAATCGGCAGAGAGGGCGTCGGCGAGATTGTCAAGCCACTCGGCCTTAAACGGGCGCGCCGCCGCAAGCGTTTTGGTGCCGAGAACGCAGGCGTTCAAGACGAGGAAGTGAATGACCGTGTTGACACCGCCGATAATGCAAAATCGGGCGAAACGGAAAAATTCGGTAGGATTTTTTTGAAACAGTTTTTCAAAGAGGCTGCGAAACACGCCGCGCAGTGTTACGCAAAGCCCTGTCGGGTCAAACGCGGTTTTCGGGGTTCATGAGAACCTTGGCGCGCTCAATGGCTTTGGGGAGGTCGCCGACTACGTTGTCGTCGCCCACGAGGTCGAAAAACCCTTCTCGCGCCATGAGCGCAAAAGGCTGCGTGTGCGGGCCACACAGGAGCAAGTGGCGTTTGCTGGTGAGAAGTTTCTGTCGCATGTTTTCCATGCGCTCGAGCGCGGTGGAGTCGAGCGCCGTCACGTCAACCATGTGCAAAATGACAACCTTGATGTCGCGCATTTCGCGGCGCAGCACCGTGTCGAGGCGGTCAGCGGCACCAAACATCAACGCGCCAAAAAGATGATACACGATGACGCCGTCGGGCAGGTCGAGCTTCGCGCCACTTTGGCGCTGGATGGTCTCGCCCGACATGGCGTCAACGCGGGTCGCATCGGTCACACGTTTCACAAAAAGCCCCGCCGCCAGCACCATGCCGACAGAGACCGCCAGCGTGAGGTCGAAGCAGACCGTCAGGCCAAAGGTTGCGAGAAAAACTGCGGCGTCGCCGACGGCGTGTTTTGGCAGACGGCGGAACTCCTGCCAGTCTCCCATGCGCCAGCCGACGACGATTAGGACGACGGCGAGCGTCACCAAGGGGATGTTTTTGGCGAGCGGTGCGAGAAGCAGCAGCACGAGCAGGAGGAAGACGGCGTGGATGAGACCCGCCACAGGCGAGGCCGCGCCAGAGCGGATGTTCGTCGCCGTGCGAGCGATGACGCCCGTGACCGCCAAGCCGCCGAAGAGCGGCGAGAGAATGTTGGCGATGCCCTGCCCCATGAGTTCTTGGTTGGAGTCGTGGCGGTCATCAATGATGCCGTCGGCGACGACCGCCGAGAGCAGCGATTCGAGGGCGCAGAGGATTGCGATGGTGAACGCGGGCGAGAGCAAATCGCCCAGCCGCGACCACTCGACTTGGGGGAAGGAAAACACGGGCAGGTCGCGAGGGATTTCTCCAAACACCGAGCCGATGGTGGCAAACTGCAGCTGCGCCAGCGCGGGGATTTGCCCGACCAACCACGGCGCCGTCGCAGCAGACACCACCAACGTGCCGAGCACGACGGTGACGATGGAGCCGGGGACGACTCGGTTCCAACGCGCAGGCCAGCGCAGCTGCACCGTCAGCAAGACCGCACCAAGCGCAAAGGTCGCCCAGCTGATTGTCGGCAGCGCCTCAAACAGGGCGGGGATTTTCTGGAAAAACTCTGGCGGCTCCTTGCCGTCGGCAGTGGAGAGTGTCAGGCCGAGAAAGGCTTTTACCTGCGTCAACAAAATCGTCACGGCGATGCCGCAAGTGAAGCCGACGGTGACGGGCTGCGGCACAAAGCGGATGAACGACCCCACCCGCGCCAAGCCCATCAGAAACAAAAACACGCCCGCGAGCATGACGCACAGGAGCACGTCGCCCGGCTCATACTTAGCGAAGAGCAGTGCCATGAGGCCGACGAACGCGCCCGCCGGCCCGCCGATTTGCACACGCGACCCGCCGAAAAACGAGACGCAGAAGCCGCCGATAATTCCCGCGTAAAGCCCCTGTTGTGGCGTGCCCCCCGAGGCGACGCCCAGACCGACGCAGAGCGAGAGTGCGACGATACCGACAGCGATACCTGCCATGACATCTTTGAAAAAAAATGTTCTGTTGTAACCGCGCAACGCCGCGAAAATGCGCGGGTTGAATTTGGCTGGGCGCAAGGCCCGAAGTCCTTCAATTAACATAGTTCCTGTTTGAAAGGCGCGGCAGGAAAACCCTTTCCCAGAAATAAGAAACAAAAAACCCGCATTGCCCGAAGCCCGATAATCCGTTTCCTGCCGCGCCTCTTATGTCTGACACCGAAACCACGCCCGCCAACACGCCCGCCAACGCCGCCGCCAACGCCATCCCGAAGACCTACGAACCCGCCGCCGTCGAAGCCGCGTGGTATGCCCGCTGGCTCGCCGCTGGCTGTTTCCACGCCACGCCGCCCGCCGACCCCGCCGCGCCCGACGCCCCCGCGCCCCACGCCATAATGATTCCCCCGCCCAACGTCACCGGCGTCCTCCACATGGGCCACCTGCTCAACAACACCATCCAAGACATCCTCACGCGCCGCGCCCGCCAGCAAGGCAAGGCCGCCCTCTGGCTTCCGGGCACCGACCACGCGGGCATCGCCACGCAAACCCGCGTCGAAAAAGAATTGCGCAAAACAGGCAAGACCCGCCGCGACCTCGGGCGCGAGAAGTTCATCGCTACCGCCGCCGAGTGGCGCGACAAACACGGCGGCCTCATCCTCGAACAATTGAAAAAACTCGGTGCCTCTTGCGACTGGGAGCGCAAGGCGCACACGCTCGATGCGGGCTACTCCCGCGCCGTCCTCAACGCCTTCGTCACGCTCTACCAGCGCGGCTACATTTACCGAGGCAAACGCATGGTCAACTGGTGCCCCGTCTCGCTCACCGGCCTCTCCGACGAGGAGGTTATCATGAAACCCCAGAACGGCGTGTTCTACCGGATGCGCTACGAAATCGTCGAGCTGCCCGGGCAGTTTGTCGAAATCGGCACCACGCGCCCCGAGACAATTCCGGGCGACAGCGGCGTCGCCGTCCACCCCTCCGACCCACGCTACACGCACCTCATCGGCAAACACGTCTGGCGCCCGTTTCCACGTGCGCAAATCCCCGTCGTCGCCGACCCGCATGTGGAGAAAGACTTCGGCTCGGGCGTTCTCAAAGTCACCCCTGCGCACGACAAGGCGGACTTCGAGATTGGCCGCCGCCACAAACTCGAAGTCATAGACGCGATGAACCCCGACGGCACGATGAACGCGCTCGCAGGCGAGGGTCTCGCCGGTCTCGACCGCTTCAAAGCCCGCACCGCCGCCGCGCAAAAACTTCGCGACCTCGGCCTCCTGCTCAAAGAGGAACCTTACGAAAACAGCGTCGGGTTTTCCGAACGCGCCGACGTGCCCATCGAACCGCGCCTGAGCGAGCAGTGGTTTATCCGTTACCCGAAAATCGAGGAGGCCAAACACGCTGTCGCCGCCGGACACGTGCGCTTCCACCCTGAGCGTTGGAGCAAGGTCTATCTCCACTGGTTGAACAACATTCAGGACTGGTGCATCTCCCGCCAACTCTGGTGGGGCCACCGCATCCCCGTCTGGTATCGCAAAGACGCCGACCGCGCCGACCCCGCCAACCGCCACGTCGCCCTCGAGCCGCCCGCCGACCCCGAAAATTGGGAGCAAGACGCCGACGTGCTCGACACATGGGCGTCGTCGTGGCTGTGGTGTCTCGCCACGCTCGGTTGGGAAAAACCCGGCGCGACCACGCCCGAATTGCGTTTCTGGTATCCCACTGCCGCCCTCGTCACCGGCCCCGACATCATCTTCCTCTGGGTCGCCAGAATGAT
>JAITPT010000281.1 GCA_031289285.1 Puniceicoccales bacterium | reverse complement strand
TATTACTTGACTTCGCTGCGGTTCGTGCAACTTTCCCGTGCAGTGCCCACCACGCGCCCTCTACGAAATTGCAACGGAATACACACCACCAGCATCTGGTAATCCGATAATCTCGCCCCCTGCGGGGCTTTGTTGCGGATGCGCGGCTGTCCGGAGGTTTCGCTGCGCTACACCTCCGGTTATGCACATCTCGCCCCATGCGGGGCTGGAGGCGTCCGAGCTTCCACTCAAAGTAGCGAGGAACCAAGGGAGAGACAGTAGGCGTTTTGAAATAGCGGGGAACTAAAACCTCAAACTCAAACTTCCAAACTCAAAAACTCAAAAACTCAAAACCTCAAAAAACTCAAAAAAACCTTTGTGTCCCTTGTGTCATCCTTTGTGTCCTTTGTGGTTAAACCGCTTCCCCCGCATCCCCCCCCCCTCCCCCCACCACACACACGGCAAAATCTTTAGTCTGGTTAATTATTCGGAGAGAGGAAGGGGAAGGGCAGGGGGGGGGCAGCGAAATGCAAAAAAAATGCTTCCCCTCCCTCCTGAAAGCTGCCACAAACCCCGCCCGCTTTTACCCGTCTTCCTGCCGCTTCCTTCTCTTTTCAAAACCCACATCATGCCACAACCCGCCGACAAACCGGAACTCATAATCAAGGGCGTCGCCGCCGTCCAAGGTGTTGCGCAGGGTCCGGCGTTTGTCTTTTTCCGCGACGCGCCCAAGGTGCCCAATTATCCCGTGGCTGCTGCCGCCTTGGAGGGCGAGAAGCTACGTTTCGAGCGGGCGCTTCTCGCCACTCGAGAGGAGTTGTCTGCCCTACGGCAGTCTATCGCCGAGCGCCTTGGCGAGAGTGAGGCGTCCATCTTCGACGCCCACCTGCTCGTGCTCGAAGACCCCGCGCTCATCGGCGACACGCTCAAAACTCTCGGCGAAACCACGCGCAACATCGAGCACTGCTTCTTCCAAGTCGCCTCGCGCTACATCAAGTTTTTCGCAGAGGCGCACGACCCCTACCTCAACGGGCGCATGGGCGACATCCGCGACGTCGCCCGCCGCGTCTTGCACCATCTGGCCGGATTTTCCGTGCGCACGCTCGCCAGCGTGAGCGATAAGCGCGTCATCGTGGCGGAGGAGTTGACGCCCTCCGACACGGCGAGCTTCGAGGCTGGCAACGCCCTCGCAATCGTCACCGACGGCGGCAGCCTCACGAGTCACGCCGTCATCATGGCGCGTGCGCTGCGCATCCCCGCTGTCGTCGGCTTGCTCGAAGCCACAAAAAAAATCTCCTACGGCGACGAGGTGCTGGTGGACGGCCACGACGGCGTCGTCTATGTCAACCCCTCCGTTGACACGCTCTACCGCTACGGGAACATCGCCAAAGAGCGCCTGCAACTCCGCTCGCGTATCCGTGCCGAGGCGGGGCTTGACGACGTCACCGCCGGCGGCGCTCCCTTCAAACTCTCCGCCAACGTCAACGGCGCGGAGGACATGCCTGCCGCTCACGAGAACCACGCACGCGGCGTCGGCCTCTACCGCACCGAGAGCATTTTTCTGAAAAACACCGACGTGATCCCCGACGAGGAAACGCAGTTCCGGCATTGCCGCGAACTCCTCGAAGCGGCGGCACCGGAGCGCGTCATCGTGCGCACGCTCGACATCGGCGGCGATAAACCCTTCGGCGCTTTGTTCTCCGACGCCGCTGCCGAGGCCAACCCCTTCATGGGCTTTCGCGCCATCCGTTTTTGCCTCGAAAACAAAGGCGTCTTCCGTGTCCAGCTCCGCGCCATTCTCCGTGCCAGCGCGTTCGGCAGCGCAAAAATAATGTTCCCGATGATTTCCTCCCTCGAGGAACTTCTCGACGCCAAGGCGTTTTTGCAAAAAGTGGCCAGCGAACTTCGCGCCGAGGGCATCCCCTTCGACGAGCACATCCCCGTCGGCACGATGATTGAAATCCCCAGCGCGGCGGTCATAGCTGCCACGCTCGCCGAGCACTGCGACTTCCTCAGCGTCGGCACAAACGACCTCGTCCAATACATGCTCGCCGTGGACAGGGGCAACGGGCGCATCGCCCACCTCTACGAACCCTGCAACCCCGCCGTCCTCATCGTCCTGCGCGACATCATCCGCGCAGGTAAAGAAAAAAAGAAAAAGGTAAGCGTCTGCGGCGAACTGGCAGGCTTCCCCGCATTCGCGCCACTGCTCATCGCGCTCGGCGCAGACTCGCTGAGCATGACGCCCGCCGCCATTCCCGAAATCCGCTACATCCTACGTCGCTCGAAGCGCGAGGATTTGGATAACCTCGTCGAGCGCGTCTATGCCAGCCGCTCTCCCAAAGAAACCGACACCCTGCTGCGCGACTTCGCAAACGCACGCCTCCGATAACCTTTAACAACCACCACCAACCACAACACCGCACAACCACCGACAACACTATGACCGCTCCAACACACGCCCGCCGTTTCTTCACGCCCACCGGAATTTTCCGTGCCGCGCTCGCCCTCTGCGCTCTCGCCGCGCCCGCCGCCGCGAACCTCCGCGCCGCCGAGCCGTTTGACAAACCGCGCTGCCGCTCCTGCCACACACTCGAGCTTGGCTTCGCAAAACCACCCTCGGATGTCCGCGCCGCCGTCTATTGGTATTGGATAAACGACAACATCTCCAAAGAAGGTGCCGTCGCCGACCTCCACGCTATGAAAAAAGCTGGCATCACACGCGCCTACATCGGGCACATCAGCGGGCAAGGCGGGCCGCAGGGCAACGTCAAACTCTTCTCGCCCGAATGGTGGGAAGTGCTCCGCGTCGCCCTCAAAACCGCCACCGAGCTTGACATCGAAATCGGCCTCTTTAACTCGCCCGGCTGGAGCCAATCCGGCGGGCCGTGGGTAAAGCCCCAGCGGGCGATGCGCTACCTCGCCGCCTCCGAGACACGCGCCGTCGGCCCCGCCGCATTTTCTGCAAAACTTCCCGCACCGAAAAACGACTTCCAAGATGTAAAAGTTTTGGCCTTCCCCGCGCCCTCCGCCTTGCGCCAAAATCTCTTCCAATCCGCTGGTGCCAAAATCACCCATTCCACCGATATCAACCTTCCTAAAAACGGCACCGCCGCCCCTGTTAAAATCCCCAACCGTGGTGCCCCGTATCTGGGCGTCCGCCTCCCCGCACCCGCCTCCGCAAGAAGCCTCGCACTCTACTTCGCGGGAGACGTCAGCGCAAACTGCTCAATCGAAATAAAAGAAGGCGAAAAGTTTCGCTCAGTGCGCACCTTTGAAATCAGCCGCGTGAACTTCCAAGTCGCTGTCGGCTTCGACCCCAAAGCGCCAATCGTCATCTCTTTTCCCGAAGTAAAGAGCGACGAATACCGCCTTGTTTTCACACGTGTCAGAGGCAACGCCACAATACAAAAAGTCGTTCTCTCCGCAAACCCACTCGTCGGGCGTTTCCCTGAAAAAACACTCGCCAAAATGTATCAACACCCAACCCCCGAATGGAAAGATTATCTCTGGGATAAAGAAAGCGAAGACTCCGCTGCCGCCATCAAACCGGAGACCGTGCTCGACCTCTCTGACCGCCTCTCCGCCGACGGGACACTCAACTGGCAAGTCCCTGCTGGCGAATGGATTATACTGCGAACCGGCATGACACCCACCGGCACGCAAAACAGTCCCGCCTCTCCGCAGGGAACCGGGTTAGAAGTAGATAAAATGAGTAAAGAACACACCGCATTTCACTTCGACGCCTTTCTTGGAGAAATTATCCGGCGCATTCCAGCGGCGGAAAGAAAAAGTTTCAAAATCGCCGTTTTAGATAGTTATGAAACAGGCGGACAAAACTTTACAGACGGTTTTATACAAGACTTCAAACAACGCTACGGCTACGACCCCGTTCCCTATCTCCCCGCCTATTACGGACACGCAATAGGAAGCCCCGAACGCTCTGACCGTTTCCTCTGGGACGTGCGCCGCATGGTCGCAGATAAAGTCGCTTATGATTACGTCGGCGGGCTTCGCGCCGAGTCCAATAAACACGGCCTCACCACTTGGCTCGAAAACTACGGACACTGGGGTTTCCCCGCCGAGTTTCTCCAATACGGCGGACAATCCGACGAGGTGGGCGGTGAGTTTTGGAGCGAAGGAAATCTCGGCTCAATGGAAAACCGCGCCGCCGCTTCTGCCGCTCATATCTACAACAAAAAACGTGTCTGGTCGGAGTCCTTTACCAGTGGTGGCGCGGCGTATAAGCGGCACCCAGCACTCCTCAAACGGCGCGGCGATTGGTCGTTCACAGAAGGCGTCAACAGCACACTCATGCACGTCTATATACAACAATACGACAACAACGACTATCCGGGTATCGCCGCTTGGTTTGGTGCCGAGTTTAACCGCAAAAACGCATGGTTCCCACACATGGACCTCTTCACGCTTTATCTACGCCGCTGTAACTTTATTCTCCAACAAGGTCTCCACGTCGCCGATGTCGCTTATTTTATTGGCGAAGACACGCCCAAAATGACGGGTGTGCGCCAACCCGAAATCCCCAAAGGCTACAACTACGATTATATAAACGCGGAAGTCATCTTGCGCGACCTCACTGTAAAGAACGGAAAACTCGTTTTGCCGCACGGCACAAGTTACCGTGTTTTAGTGTTGCCGCCGCAGGAAACAATCCGCCCGGCGCTTCTACGCAAAATCGAACAACTCACCGCCGCTGGCGCGATTATTCTTGGCCCGCCGCCCAGCCGCTCGCCAAGTCTCCAGAACTATCCCGCCGCCGACAAAGAAGTCCGCGAAATCGCCGCAAAACTTTGGGGCGAAAACAAGGAAAAAAGCCGCGATTACGGGAAAGGCAAGGTGTTCCACGACACAACATTGGAAGAGGTTTTCAAAACACTCGACCTCCCGCCCGATTGTGCTTGGGGTAAGGACGACCCAATTCTCCAAACACACCGCGCCGCCGACAAAGCGGACATCTATTTTATCACCAACCAAAGTGACAAAAAAATAAACATCACACCGCAATTCCGAGTGACTGGCAGACCGCCGGAATTGTGGGATCCCGTGAGTGGTTCACGGCGCAAATTACCTGCGTTTTCGCGGAGCAAAAAAACAACTGCTGTGCCCTTGCAATTGGAACCTGCGGAGAGTGTGTTTGTGGTTTTCCGAGGAAAAGAAAAATCGCCTTCAGACGACCTCGGCGCAAATTATCCGAAAACGGAAGTTGTGGCGGAGGCCACTGCGCCTTGGCAGGTGAAGTTTGACTCTGGAGAGATAAAACGTGGCCCTGCTGAACCGGTAACATTTGAGCGTTTGCAAAGTTGGTCTGAGCACGCTGACGAGCGCATCCGTTACTATTCGGGCGAGGCGACTTACAAGACAACGATTAAGATTACAGAAATACCTAAAGGCCAGAAGTTGTTTTTGGATTTGGGCAAAGTTTCTTTGCTTGCCAAGATAAAAGTCAACGGTGCGGACGCTGGTGGAGTCTGGACGCCTCCGTATCGTGTAGAAATCACTTCTCTTGTCAAAGTGGGTGTGAATGAAATTGAGGTAGAGGTTGTGAACAATTGGACAAATCGTTTAATTGGTGACACTCGTTTGCCGTCTGCCCAGCGCAAACTTCATCCTTCTGCTGGCCGTTGGTCTCCCAACGCGCCCCTCGAACCCTCCGGCCTCTTCGGCCCCGTCCGCATCATCCGGTAGCCGAGTAACCCGGATTCCGCTTGGGGGCGGTGCGGATTGCGCCTTCCGCTCCACGCACCGCAAGGTGCGCGTCGAGAAAGCGCAAACCGCATCCGCTTCAAAATCTTGCCCAAACCCTTCCCGCTGAACTGCCGTTCTTAGGTTGAATTGGGGAGGTTTGAGGGAACGGGCAGCATCTGGTTCGGAGGTCTCGAAAAGGGTAGATGTCGGGAGGAGAGGAAGGGTAGAGATGTTGGATTGGCGAGGCGCGAAGACATCGCGGGAGCATCGCGCTGGTAGCGCGAGGAGGCTGCGATTAAGATTTGTGCGCCGCCATCACCCGCGCCCAATCTCACGGCCTCTCGCCAGAATGCTTTGCTCTCGAAGGCAACCTGCTCAACCACGCATTCCTCGCCATCCAAAAAGACTTCTCCGCCATAGCCGCCAAAGTCGCCGCCTCCGATGCCACCGCCAACGCCTTAGCCGCTGCCGCCGAGCAAGCCGCCCGCGACGGCCTCGCCACCTCCAAACCACATCCAGCCGGCAGCATCTACACCGACGTCACCTATCCGTCCTCGCGTCCAGCGTCCCTCACGCTGCGTCCAGAGTCCTGCGTCCGGTGTCCCCACTCCCCACCGCGCCAGCGGTGCCACTCCCCCTCCGCCCGCTCCCCTCCGCCGCTTCCTCGCCGCCGTCGCGATGGAGCCACACGCTGCTTCATCGCCACCGAAAAAGGTGCCGAGGAAGTCCTCCTCTGGGTGCTCGTCAAAGCCGTCACACACGCCGCTGCCCCCCGTGCCCTCCCGCCACAAGCCGCCCTTCGCCGCCAAACTAATTGCCACCGCTGAACGCTACATCGCCAGCATCTAAGGGCAGCTGGCAAAATAAATGTAAATCCCAATCGCGAACGGCACGACGCCCAAACCAAAAAGGCCAAAGCAGTACACTACGTAGAAAATTTTTTCGTCTCTCGTCATAACTTCGCCACCACAACACACCGAACTACAGACCTCAACTATAAACATGCCAGACCTCAACTACACCACTCACCGCCACTCACCACGTCCGCATCACACACCACGTCCGCATCACACATCACGTCCGCATCACACACCACGTCCACCATGTCCACCATGTCCACCACGTCCATCACCACGTCTACCCCCTACTCCCTCGCCAACGCCGCTGCCGAAATCCGCCTCGCGCACCCCTCGGGACAAAAAACAGACCTGTCCCCATAAAAACCGTAAAGCCGCGCTCCAGCCCGAAGCCGCGCACCAGCCCGATGCGTTTTTATGGAATGCGGTGTCAGAGTGAGGCACGAGTGCCGACACCGCTTTCGTAGCTGTGGCGAGCACTTCGCGTTACCAGTGTCTTTCTGCCATCTCGAAAGCGGTATCGGCGGGTATGCAAAAACAGACCCGTCCCCAGTTCGCCTTGTCCTCAGTTTGCTTCAAAAACAAGACCTGTCCCCGAAAGCCAGACCTGTCCCCGAAAGCCCCCCCTCCAAAAAAAAAGCCCAAAAACTGACCAGCCCAAAAAAACGGGACAAAAACCCGACCGGTCCCCATAAAAACCGTAAAGCCGCGCACCAGCCCGATGCGTTTTTATGGAATGCGGTGGCAGAGCGTGAAAAACCAGACCTGTCCCCGAAAGCCCCCCCCCCCCCCAAAAAAAAAGGTTCCTCGCTGTTTTGAGTGGCACAGGTGCTGAAAATGGGCAATCTGGGTGGGATGCGATTTCCAAAAATGGCTATGACTACCG
>JAITPT010000267.1 GCA_031289285.1 Puniceicoccales bacterium | reverse complement strand
GCTTTGATTTTTTCATACCGGAATGCTCGGACGGAATGTTGCGCAACGCCGCCCTTGCCGCCGTAGCCGCGCTGCTCGCCGGAGCGCGTGAGGCGGACATCCGCGCCGCCGCCGCCCGCTGGCGCCCTTCGCCCGGGCGCGGGGAAATCCTGCTGCGCGGTGGCCGCCTTTTCTACGTGGATTGTTACAACGCCAACCCCGACTCGATGCTCGACGCCGCCCGCGCCTTTGACCGGAGAACAACGACGCCAACGGCAACGGCGACGACGGGCATCGGTGAAAATAAGAACGCCACGGCTAACGAACCTCCCGAAGGCGCTGGGCGCGGGAACGCTGATATCAACGAACCTCCCGCCAGCGTTGGGCGCGGGAACGCTGATGCCAACGAACCTCCCGGCAGCACTGGGCGCGTGTTTGTCCTTGGAGGTATGAACGAATTAGGTCCCGACTCCATTTTGTGGCACGAGCGCGTTGGGCGTGCCCTGCCCTTGCGGCGCGGCGACCGGCTGTTTTTGTTTGGCGGCGACTCGCCGGCGATAGGCGCGGGAGCCGTAGCTGCGGGCTTCCCAGAAACAGCGGTTCGCCGCACCAGCGACATTGCCGAATTGCGCGAATGGCTCGCCGCGACCACTGGCGCCGTCTTCCTCAAAGCCAGCCGCACCCACGCCCTCGAGCGCGCCCTGCCGCCAGCAGACCGCGCAAAGTAGCCACAGCCGTCTTTGAAAACTCCGCCGACGCCCACGGGGCGGCGGCTTTAGCCGCCGAAAGCCCGCCTTAGGGCGGGCGCGGCCCGGCGACTTAAGTCGCCGCGTCGAACGCGCCCATTGCTAATCAAAAAGAAACACCACCCCCACCCAACGCTCCCGGCCCGCAGCCGTATCCTTATGGAGTGCGGTGGCAGAGCGAGGCACGAGCGCCGACACCGCTTTCCTCCCAGCACCGCCTCCTCTCGCCGTTGCCAGCCACGGGGCGGCGGCTTTAGCCGCCGAAAGCCCGCCCTTAAAGGCGGGCGCGGCCCGGCGACTTAAGTCGCCGCGTCGAACGCGCCCATTGCTAATCAAAAAGAAACGCCACCCCCACCCAACGCTCCCGGCCCGCAGCCGTATCCTTATGGAGTGCGGTGCAAGCCCGCAAGGAGGCCGGAACTGGGATTTCCCGTTTTCTTGGCCTCTGGGGTGAGAGGGATGGCGATGTTCTTGCGCCCAGCACGGGGACGAATGGTGCCGCCAGTGAGCTTGTGGGCAAAGGCGGGGTCGGCGATGGAGACGACGGCGGTGTTGTTGTCGGCTCCGACGAAGGCGGTGGCACGGCGGATTCGCGCCCAGAAGTGGCCCTTTGGCCAGCCGTTGGCATTTGGCTCTTGGTTGCGCTGGGCGAACCAGCGGCGCAGCTCAATTTCGGTTGCCTTTCCGAGTTTTGAGAGGAGGGGTTGGCGCTTCTGGAGCTTGCCGATGAGCTTTTGCAGGCGCGGGGTAGCGAGGTTTTGGACGGTAAATTTTAGTTGCATGGGGCGATTATCCTAAAAACGGCGGTTGGAGGGGAAAGTATTGCGAAAAGGGGTTGAGGTTGCAGGTGGTTGCGAGCATCCCGACGCGCACCTTGCGGTGCGTGGAGTGGATGGCGCGACCGCCTGCGGCCCAACAGCTTCCGCAAGACGACCCGACTCAACTGCCGTTTTTAGGATTATGGGATGGAAGGGTTTGGAAATTAACTTCCCACAAATGGGTGCCGAGGGGCAATGGAAGGGAGGCCGCTACGGGCCTTTGTAGCCGTATTTCTCGCGCTCTTCGGGGTGAGCGCGGAAGTAGTGTTCGTCATAGGTCGCTCTCGCTTCCTCAAGGCGCGGGTCTCCGTCGTGGAAGCAGTAAAAGGCGGCATTTGAGACAGCGAAGTCTGGCGCATGGCCATCGGGCTTTCGGCCTTCTCCGCGCCAAGCACGAAACATTTTTTCGTTTTTTTCCTCTTCGGTCATGGGTGCCAAGGTGCTCCGTGTTTCCCGTTTTTCAAGAGGTTATTTCTTCACAATGACGTGAATGTATCTTGAGATTTCAGGACTTTTTACTTTACAGCTTGGCGGGGCTAATTGCCATTGTGGCGATATTCGGACACATTACATTTTAAAGCTGGTCGTAACGCAGGCGTTTACCACTGCATCGCGGGGGCGGTGGGACGGGCGCATGAGATTTCGGCGCATGAGATTTCAGGACTTTTTCGCAGTTGTCCCACAGCGGTGAAAATGAATTCAAAACTGGTTCCAAATCAACGCATTAAGTTTGTTTTTCGGGGAAAGTACTTTCCTACTTTACGAGCTACGGCGGTTCACAACCCCAAGAGGGTTGCCCAACAGAGCCACAGGGTTGGCGCGAGGAACGAGTGCCTACCCTGGGTTCGATGACCACCCCTCTCACAACACCAAAGGGGTTGCCCAACGTCGTGGACATCATCCCCTTGCACCTCCGTTGGGCGACCCCCTTGGGGTTGTGCTGTGTGTGGGCAGTGCCCAGGGTAGGCTCGCTTCGCTCGCCAACCCTGTGGCTCTGTTGGGAAACCCCGTTGGGGTTTAGATGCAGCCACCAGACGCCATCCAAAATACTTTAGACGCTATGGGACAACCGTGAAAAGATTGTGCAAAACCGCCCGCATTAACTGTCGTTTTTAGGATTATCCGAAAAACGGCGGTTGGAGGGGAAGTACTGCGAGAAGATGCTAAGGTGACAGGCAGTTGCGAGCATCCCGACGCGCACCTTGCGGTGCGTGGAGTGGATGGCGCGACTGCCTGACGCCCAACAGCTTCCGGAAGGCGACCCGACTCAACTGCCGTTTTTAATTATAGTTCCTTGTATGAACCTTGAACGTCGGCGGTGTGTTGCCAGACTATGCCGCTCTTGTTGATGTCGCTAATGGAAAGCGTGAAGGAGTATTTGCGAATGTCCTTGCCGTCGGCTCCCTTGACGACGCTAGCGCCGATGCGACCTTCGAGGTAGTAGTCGGCAGGCGCGCCGTTGGGCGAATTGTCGTCAACAATTTCGAGTTGCCCGCTGTTTAACAAGGCTTCGCGGATGCGCAACGAGACCTGTTCGATGTCAATGCGCATTTGTCCGGCCCCCTTGTGGGTGTCGTTGGTAATTTTCCCGATGCCGATACGCGCCTTGCGCTTGTGCTCCTTGGGGAAGTTGGAGATGGAGGCATGCGCGACCAATTCGTTGACTTCCTTGAGGGCGGCGTCTTTGTATTCGTCCAGTGTGGGCGGTTGATAGACGAGCGTCGTGCAAGCAGCGCATAGAAGCGCGGCTAATGATAGTGTGAGGAACTTCTTCATATTGTTTTTTTGTTAGTGGTTACGGTGTGGTGCGGGTTGTGGTGTGTTGTGAGTGTGAGTGTTAGTGTTAGTGTGAGTGTGAGTGTGATCTGTGGATTGTGTTGAAATTATAGTTCAACGAACGAACCTTTGACGTCGGCTGTTTTTTGCCAGACAACGCTGCCGCTGCTGGCACTGCTAATCCAGAGTGCGAAGGAGAAGCGGCGTTCACGTTCGTCGTCCTTGACTACGATGTCCGCCGCCTTGATTTCACCTTCGAGGTAATAGTCGGCAGGCGAGGCCTTGGGGTCTTTGTCGTCAACGACTTCAACCTGCCCGCTGGCGAGCAACGCTTCACGGACACCCAGCGTGACCTGCTCGGCGTCGAGCGTCTGATGAAAACCGGAGTGTCGGGTGTTGTTGCGAATGCGCCCAAGGCCAATGCGCGGCTTGCGTGTGTTTTGTTTCGTAAAGGCGGAGACGGAGTTGTGCGTCACCAAATCATTGATGATAGTGACAGCGGCGGTCTTGCTTTCATTAAGATCTGGCGGAGCCGAAACTTTCACGCTTCCGCAACCGACGAAGAGCGTGGAAAGTGAGAGAAGAAAAAGTTTTCGCATGTGGCTTGTGTGTGGCTGATTGTTAATGTCTTGCTCCGGGTGGTTTTGGGGCCAGCGGCGTTAGTTGGGATTCTGGGAACTGATGCTAACTTGGATTTCATAATAGCGCTCATTGATACCGGTGAACTTCTCCTGTGAGGAGCCGGACGACGGCAGTTCGAGTTTGCGCCAGTCGTAAATCGAGGACGGCAGGAGATTTCCATTCTTGTCGAGCCATTCGATTTTACGCCAGACCACGGCCCGGGAGGATGTGATGTTGCGGAAGTCCACAAAGAACTGCCGAAGGCCGTTGTCCGCTGTCGCGACACGGACATCCGTGGCCACGACCGGCGAGTTTTTGTCAACGGTGTAATGACCGTTTTTGTCTTTTTGGTGTTGGAATGCGGCGGCGGTGATTTGTCCACTTTGAGACAAATCCGCGAGGTCGTTCGTGGCGCATCCCACCGTGCCCAAAAGCGGGGCGGACAGTGCAAGTGCCGCTCCGAGACGAAATGCCCGAGCGCGGTTTTTCGCGGTTTGTTTCGTCGCAATTTCGCGGCGAGTATTGAGTGTGCTTTGCATGATAGTGGTGTGTGTGTGTTAGGTGTTATTAAAAGAGTGTGTAACGGTGGTTTGAGTTCTGGGTTGTTATTTGCTGAGCGTGAATTGCGTGATAACAGGGTCCGCCTTGCCGTGTGAGCTTTTGACCCAGACAACAGTGACGTTTCCGCCTTCGAGTTTCACTTGTTTTGTGGTTGCGCCCACAGTGATGTTGATGACGCCGTTTTGCGGGCGGTCCACACGCGCGACCTGAACGTTGTCCGGCTGCGTTTCAAAGAAACCGCTTTCGAAGCTGGGCGCGCGATCGTCAGGCGCGAGGCCGTTCTGCACCTTTGCCCACTCGGCTTTATTTTTCTCGTTATTTCGATAATCGCGAATCATAGCCTCCCTTGCTTCGGGTCGCAGATTTGCGAGCCATTCTTGATGCTTTTTGTCTTTCTGTTGCTTGTCGCGGGAAGTGATTTGTGAGGCGGCACTGTGAACAATTTTACCAACCTGCGCATCGAGAAAACCGGGCAGCTTGAACGTATAATACTGGGAAACGATTTCCCGCACATCCAAGATTTTCACCGTTTGCGTCGGGGAAGCACCATCCGCAGAAACCGTTAAATAGGGGGCATGCCCGTGGCTATAATGCACTTCGGGAAAGTTGAGCATTTGCTTGTCGGCACCGACCTCGAACGGCGAGTGCGCACGCGCCAAGCGGTCAACGTGAAAGTACTCGTAAGTGCTCGATATGAACGGTGCATTGCCCGTCTCAAAGAAGACATAGACGGTGGGGGCGGGGCGAGGAGTTTTCTTCGCACGACCGCCGCCAGTTCCCTGCGCCTGCTCAAAACGGGCGATGTCGGCGAGAACGACTGGGTGTTGCGAGTTTTTCTTCAACTCGCGCACTTCGTTTTCAAGCTCAGCGATGTCTGTGTTGCCGTTGGCCTGACTCCAGAGGAACAGGAAATAGAGATAGCTTGGAAGCTCGATTCTCACCTCTTCACGACGGGGAAAAGAATCAATCGGGGCACCGTAGTTGGGTGCAAATTTTCTGGCGATTGTGTCGCGGGTCCTTTCCCAAATGCGAATTTTCGCCTCCTCAATATCTTCGGGCAGGACGACGGGGGTGGGCTGCTTGGAATTGCGGCGGCTTTCTTGGTGGACGTGGCGCATGTGGGCAATTTCTTTATTGCTCGTTTTCCGGACGAGAACTTGGAGCGGCTCGTCGCGCAACTTCCCGGTCTTCAATGTTTCGTCGCGGAATGTCGCATAATTGACGAGGTAGCCAAGGGCGGAATCCGTGTCATTGACATACTGCGAATTGAGCGCGTGCCACGTGAACATAAACGCGCTCTCAAAACGCTTCGGGCGATAAAAGCCACTAAACACACCGGCGAAAGTGCGGTCTTGGTCGGCCTTTGTGAGATGCCACAAAAGAGTAGCTTTCTCAAATTCGTTTTGCGCCTTTTGGAAATCCTCCTTCTTTGCTGTATAGCGCAAAAAAGTGGCATTTTCGAGGTGCCAAACCAAGGAGTTTTTGGTTCGATTTCCAGATTCGTCGCACTTCTTTGCGTAGCCGTCGGCGATGGCGCTTCCCTTGTCGAAGTCGCCATATTTATACGGGATGCGGAGGGCGTGCAGCCCAGTCTGGAGGTCTTGCGCAACGGGCGTGCAGCCTGCCCCGACAAGGAGACTCGCAACGAGGCAAGATGTGATGAGTGTTCTTTTCATACTTTCTGTGTAGTCGTGTCTTGGTTGTGGTGGTGTTATCTACGAACCTGGCTTCCTTCGTTAACGAGGAAATTGGTCGTTAGCTGCGCTTGCGAAAATTCGCGGTCAACTAAGGTGATTTGTGCAGTGCCGAGGTAAGCGCCAGGAATGCGGAGACCTCTTTTGACTTTGGCGGGACCATACAATCGGATGGTTTCGCCTTTCGTGAAAAAGCCCTCGCCAACATTGATAGTGATTGTCGAGCCTTCCACATCTATGACTTCTGCGGGGGAAAGATTTTCTGTAAGTTTCGCGACCGCCGCAGCAGAAAAATCGCGCGCGAGGGCCGGCAGGAAATTGGCCGGATTAAAAGTCCATCCGGTTCCAATCACAACCTGTTCCGTGCGCGAAACGGGAATGTCCGCTGTTGTTCCGGGCAAAATCTCGCCGGTCCCGGCGTTGAAGATTTTTATTTGCCCAGCAAGGCTGGCGGAAACAGGAGCAACCTCGCGCCCGCCGCTGATTTCCTTGCCCGCGCCGAGCTTTGCCGAAAACTCCGTAATTGTAATGAGCAGGGTGTAATCAGCGTCAGCAACCTTCACTTCGCTGCTGGCAAAGGCGTCGTTAAATTGCTTCGTCATTGTTTCGCTATCAGCACGAACGATAAATTTTCCCGTCGAACCAATTTGTGTTTCAAGAACTTGTCGGAGAGTCGTAAGCGTCTGGTCAAGGATGTTTCCCTGCAAGTCAGCACGGACACTACTCGCCAACGCGGAACCAACGTGACACTTCACAACAAGAACGGGTTTCTTCTTCTTTTCGGGCGCGGTAGTATCGGAGGAGGTGCCCGCAGTGGAAGACGCGGATGCCGACTCTCCCGGCGCAAGCGGCGCCGCTTGTTCTTGTGAAGGCGTGCTAACGGAACTCGTTGCGACAGGATTGTTCGCAGAACTTTTTTCAACGATGCATCCCTCAACAATCCCGGTTATTCCGGCTGCAGTACAGACAGCTGTATCGGGGAACACTTCCGTAACAGTCATTATTCCCTTGCGCGGCCCGTGAACCTTGATGGATTTGGTCACTTTCAAGCGGCCCCGTGTTGCTTTTTCACGCTCTTCCGGAGGGCCATAAACGATGAGCTTTTCGCCAACTTTGCACCATTTAACACCTTGGTCAATGGTAACCATTACACCATCAGTCTTTACAACGTAGCCAGGGAACTTGTAATAGGCTTTTAAGAGTTCATTTGCTAATTGCTTGACAATTTGTTGTTGCACGTCGCGAATCATGTCGTCGGTGTAAGATTCGAGTTGCTTGGCATCGCCCGCCTTGCGCACATTGAAGCGTTTTTCAGAGACAGCGTTTAACGACGGCACGGCAATTACCGCCCGCATTTTCCCGATGTCGTGAAGATGTATGTTTGCGGAGACCGATAGCTTGCGCGACCAAGTATTGAAACCAGCCGCCTCACTTTTGAGCGTGGAGTCCATAAAGTTGGTGACCTCAATGGACATTCCATACTTCACGTTTTCTTGTTCGCCGTCTTCAACGGGCAATTTTTCGTCCACGACAATCTTCTTGAAAAGATTAGCACCGACATTGCCACCGATGATGGCAAATGGGCTTTCGTTATTGGAAAAATGCGCTGAAATATCAGATTCCAGTCCTCGAACGATTGTTTGCAAGGTGTTGCGGTTTTTAGAATCTTGCGACGCCTTTTCAAGGACGGGTTTGGTGGCGGTGACCGGCCCCATTGCGATGCCGATAGAACCGTCGCCATCTTCCGCGAAAAGATTGCAGGCGAGTGCGCAGACGCAACAAAGCGCGGCAAGCGAGTGCTTAAGATTATTCAGAGAGGATTTTAACATAGTTGTTTGTGTGTTGAGGATGGCTGTGTGCTGTGTTGAAAAAAAACGGTGGAGGGCGTTACGGCTTGAAGGTTTGGCGGATTATTTGGTGATCTTCACGGATTTATCCACAACGATAAACTCGTCCTTCGCGGCACGGATTTTTAACGCCTTGCCAATGTCCCCGAGCGCCCTTGCTTTCGCATGGGTAATCGTCGCATCTTTTGTCGCCGCCCGTAATTCGTCGCGAAACTTCTTCAGTTGGTTTTTCTCACCTTCGGTCATACGCATATAAGGCGCAATTTTCAGCCCCTCTTGGACGTTGATGGTCAGGTGAATGTCGTCATGTCCGTCACGCTGGAAGCGAACTTTATGCAGGCCGCGGACGAGGGGCACCTTGCAATTTGTTGTTCCGACTGCAATGCCGTCAACTTCGACAATGGCGTTCACCCGCGCCGGAAACTCACGCTCAAACGAAACAGGCTCCTTGGCGTCGGGATCAAATGCGGGCAAATAAAGCGGCAACGAATCTTGGTCATGGGCAAGCACATCGAACTCGACATCCACCTTGGCCGTCGCAAGCGAAGAATTGCGCCACTTAGCCGCATTGGCGGACATCTCTTTTGCGACTTGGTCAGCGAGCTTTTGTGGCAAATTTTTGAGCGGCGCGACATTCGAGCGATCGCCAGCAGTGGTGCGCTGGAGAATTTTTGCGTCGAGCGAATCGCCGCCAATTGAGAAGCCGCTGTAATCGGTCAAGATGTAAGAGCCGCTGAGCGAAAATGTTTTTTCGAGCCAACTCGTCTCCCCAAAAATACGCTCTTTTTGTTCCGTGTCGTCGTATTCGTCCAACGAAAGAAATAACACGTAATCTGCAGTCAAATTTTGTGCGAGACGGACGAAAGATGTTTGGGAAAGCAAACGTTCGTCTGCGGTTGTGCCGTCGCCTCCGAGATTTTTTTGCGACTTGTTTTTGGTGATTGCATTGACGACGGTTTGCACCCCAAGACGTTTCCAAAGAAACTCAATACCGTCAGCAGTCTTCGCAGCATCCGGCAATGCGGCCACTGCGGCAACCGCCTCCTTATCGCTGATAATCTCATAGCCGCGCCCGGAAACTTTGGCCCGGACGCGAGTCGCGAAGTTTTCCGCAAGACGGTCAAATTCGCGCCGCCCAGTGTTGTTCTTGACAAAAATGGCGACGCGGCGTTGCCCCGTGTTTTCGGTCTTTTGCAACCCAGTGCCAGCGGAGGCGACCCGCGTGGCACCTTCGGTGGTCGGGCCAGCAGCGGCGTTGTTGTCAGCAGCAACAGCAGCAGCAAGCAGCGTGGGTGGAGATGCAAAAACGGCAGTCACAAAGACTGCGGCAGTGGCGATGACAGAACGAAGCGTTCTACGGATTGTATGTGAGCGTTTGCGTGCGTGTGGCATAGTTGGATGGAAAAATGAATTTATTCTAAAAACGGCGGTTGGAGGGGAAGTGTTGCGAGAAGATGTTGAGATGACAGGCAGTTGTGAACATCCCGACGCGCACCTTGGGGTGCGTGGAGCGGATGGCGCGACTGCCTGACGGCCAACAGCTTCCGCAAGACGACCCGACTCAACTGCCGTTTTTAGGCTTATGGCCCCAGCGAGCGCGAGGGAGACGTGACAAGAAAAGGTAGGCGGAGGACAGGAAGGCACGGTCACCCGATTAGCCTCTCCAGAGGACACTCCTAAAAATAAATCTGCATGTTCAAAGCATCTATGCGCTTCACCCCTACAGGACGACGATGCTACACGGGGCGTCGGGCCTGGGGCATTCGTTACCGGGGGTGGGTGCTGGAGCCGAAGCCCCATCGGCGGCGGGGACGCTACAGGGGCACCTCCGCGCCATGCCGACCGGAGACCAGCATTCGCCCTCGGGATCCCTCCGGCTGGCAACGGAGGCGATGTGCCGGCAGGGCTATTGCGAGATGCGCCGAGAAGGTAAGACGAGCATTCTTGCCTGTTAAAAGGGAGGCACAAGAGGGCACGCAGGAGGCGACGGCTGGTGACAACAGCTACCCGACAGGCAAGAATAGCTGTCCCGTGTTGAGGTAGAGGAGTCGCCGGGGCGACGTCAGAAGTGCTTGTTGTTACGCAACTTCGGGGAGGAGGGGTAAATCGGGCCGCCAAATCAGCCAACGCTCCGCACGGCATTTCCAAATTGGAAGTGCTCTTGGCTGTGTTTGTGTCGGCTTGGTTCATTCTGAAAAGGAACTTGTCCCTTGCGGGTCTTGTGGGTGGATGGGGACGGACAAAAAAGTTTTGCAAATGCCAGAAGACTGATTTTTTTTGAAAAACTGTTTGCCGTATTTTACCTGCGTTGTCGTTTTTTTGGTTAAGAGGGAATCCGCGCCTCCGTCAAGGAGGCGCGGATTATTTATACTGGCGACTACCTACTCTCGCACAACAGCGGGGCTGCACTACCATTGGCGGCTGCGGGCTTAACAATCGTGTTCGGGATGGGAACGTGTGTGACCCCGCGCCCATGATCACCAG
>JAITPT010000100.1 GCA_031289285.1 Puniceicoccales bacterium | reverse complement strand
CCCCCCCCCCCCCCCCGCCCCCCCCGCCCCCCCCCCCCCCCCCCCCCCGCGGGAGTTTTGCCAACAACCAATCTCAGCCCTCAGCCCAAGGTCTAAGCTCAAGCGCATAGGTCATAGGTCTTATAGGTCTTATAAGTCTTATAGGTCCTATAGGTCCTATACGTCCTATGCCCCCTCGCCCAACCCTCACCTCTCACCTCTTTGTGCCCCTTGTGAAAACCTTTGTGCCCTTTGTGGTTAAAAATCGTTCCCCCCCCCCCCCTCCTGCCGCTCGCCCACGCCGCGACCTTGACATTTGCCCGCGTTTTCCCACGCTCCGGCGCATGGCAAATCTGTCCGCAAATCTCCTCTGGTGCGTCGTGCGCATCGGCAAAGACCTCAACTGGTGGGTCAAAAAAACAAGCGACCCTATCAACTGGGACAAAATAGACAAACTGTCCGTCATAGACCCCAAACAGCTTGCCTACCTGCTCGACTTGCTCGACCCGTTGCGCGATTACGGCCTCTCAAATGACATCGTGGAGGCCGCATTTATCCCGCTCCAAATTCAGGAAAAAAACGCCGACCGCACCGTGCGCCTCATCCGCGTCAACGAGCTGGTCACCGAGAGCGACGAACAAATCTTTGTCCTCCCCGACCTGCTCAACGAGGAAAAAAGCCCCTACGCCGACTTCCTCGACCACATCACAAGATTGCGCGTCCAATACCTCAACGAGAACGTCAACTTCGAGCAAAAGTTGACCGTTGATGAGCTTGAAGACCACGTCCGCGAAAACCAGTCACAAATCTACATCGAGGGAAAAGACCTGCACGTTTTTCAAGAGGTCGCCGACATCCTCGAGTTCATCCCCGACGGCTACGAAATCCGTGCGGACGACGAAGGCTCCGTGCGCGGCGGAGACGGCAGCGACGAGGAAGACATTGACGTGGGCGACGGCTTCGACATCGAGACCGACGAGGCAATCGCGGAAGACGACACCATGCGCTGGGACGACGGCGGTGGCGGCGAAGAAGAACTCGTGGATGACTACGGCGAAAAACGTTCCGACCGCCGATGAGCCGCCACGCCAACCCAACACCGCCCGCTACGCCGACGTCTGCCGCAGCTTCACCCGCTGCGACACCGCTCGCCGCGCCGCTGCGCTTCATCCTCGCGTCTGCCTCGCCGCGCCGTCGCGAGTTGCTGGCGGGGCGCGGGTATTTCCCCGAAGTCATCCCTGCCGAAGTCACCGAGCACGAAGACCCGCATTCCGACCCGCGTGAGATGGTGCTCGGCAACGCCGCGTTGAAAGCACGTTTTCTCGCGGACAAGTTTCCCGACGCCCTCGTGCTCGGTGCCGACACCACCGTCGCCCTCGGCAATCTGGTCTTGAACAAACCTGCCGACCTCGCTGGCGCACGCGAGATGTTGCGGCGGCTTGCGGGGCGCGAGCACACCGTTTTCACTGGCGTCGCCTTTGTCCGCCGAAGCGCGGGTTTGGACGAGACGCACTGCATCTCCTGTCGTGTGCGTTTCAAACCCTTCGACGACGACGTCATCTCCGTGTATTTCAAGGTCGTGAACCCGCTCGACAAAGCCGGTGCCTACGGCATCCAAGAGGGGCGCGACTTGATTATCGCCAGTTACGACGAACCGCTTTCTGCCATCATGGGGCTACCCATCGAGTTTGTCGCCCCGCGCCTCGCCCAACTGGGCGTCGCAACCGCCGCTTGACAAAGCAGCCATGCCACGGCTTCATCTGGCAACTTTTTTTCCATACGCAGCACACCACACATGACACTACCCGACGTTCAAAAAATCGTTCTCGACATCATTGCGGATATCGCGCCTGACGAGGATCTTTCCAGCGTGAAACCAGAGGTCCGTTTCCGCGACCAGCTCACGCTGGATTCGATGGACTTCCTCGACATCGTGATGGAACTCCGCAAGCAGCACGGCGTTGAAGTGCCGGAAGGCGACTATGGCCACCTCGCCTCGTTGCAAAGCAGCGGCGAATACTTGCTCCCGCTGTTTGTGGCGAAAGGGCTTTGACGCCGAGGGGTCGCTACCGCACTGCGTTGCCGACCTGTTTCCTCTCACCCTCTTTTTTTCAGAACTCCCGCCTTATGGAGCCACGCGACAACCGACAGAATTGGTTCAGAGGGCAGGGGCTTTGGGCGGACACTCCCGACGCCGATTGGCAAAACTGGGTTTGGCAATACAAGAACCGCCTCGTCACCGAGGAGCAATTTGCGGCGCGGATGCGCCTCACGGACGCCGAGCGGGCGGGCTTTGCGCAGGCTGGCGGACGTCTCTCGGTGGCGGTGACGCCGTATTTTTTCAACCTCATCAATCGCGACGACCCCGAGTGCCCCATCCGCCGCCAAGTCATCCCGGTCGGCGCGGAGTCTGTGGCTTCGCCCGGCGAGAGCGCCGACCCCGTTGGCGAGGAGGGCACGATGCCCGTCGAGGGGCTTGTCCACCGCTACCCCGACCGCGTGCTGTTTCTTGTGACGAACCAGTGCGCCGCCTACTGCCGCTACTGCACACGCGGGCGGCTGGTGTCCAACGCCCGCGAGTATAATTTTCAGCCGCGACACGAGGCGGCACTCGACTACATCGCCGCGCATAGCGAGGTGCGCGATGTGTTGTTGAGCGGCGGCGACCCGCTGCTGCTCACCGACGCGAAACTCGATTACCTGCTGGGGCGGCTGCGGGCGATTCCGCATGTCGAGTTTGTGCGCATCGGCTCGCGCATTCCCGATTTTATGCCGCAGCGGGTGACGCCCGCGTTGTGCGAGGTGTTGCGCCGACATGGCCCCGTGTGGATGAGCATTCACGTCAACCACCCTCGCGAATGCACGGAGGAACTTTTTCAGGCGACGGAGCGGCTCTCGCTGGCAGGCGTCCCGCTGGGCAATCAATCGGTGCTGCTGCGCGGCGTGAATGATGACGCCGAGACCTTGAAATCGCTCGGGCACCGTTTGCTGATGATGCGTGTGCGCCCCTACTATCTCTACGCCTGCGACCAAATCACGGGTTCCGCGCATTTGCGGGTTCCTGTGAAAAGAGGGATTGAGCTGATACGTTCGCTGCGCGGTTTCACGACGGGCTACGCCGTGCCCCAATTTGTGATAGACGCGCCCGGCGGTGGCGGGAAAGTGCCCGTGAACCCCGAATATGTGGAAACGCTGGACGGCGCAGAGGGCGTCGTGCTACGCAACTACAAGGGGGAACTTTCCGTGTATCGCGAGTGAGCGGGGCGGGGCGGAGAGGGTGAGAGGAAAGGGGGGAAGTCGGCGCCTACGTCTCAAATATGCGGCAAATCATGCACTTACGACTCGGACAATATTTGCCTCATTTATTGCGCTCGAATAAAAAGGCAGCCATTTTTTTCACTTGACTTGGATGCGCCTCATGCACATTTCCCTTACTGCGCCACCACAAGATTGCAGCGGCACACACAACAGAACGCACACCATCAATATCTGGCTCCCCGATATTTCACCTCTGCGGTGCGAATAAAATGAATAAAAAGGCAGCCATTTTTTTCACTTGACTCGGATGCGCCTCATGCACATTTCCCTTGCTGCGCCACCACAAGATTGCAGCGGCACACACAACAGAACGCACACCATCAATATCTGGCTCCCCGATATTTCACCTCTGCGGTGCGAATAAAAAGGCAGCCATTTTTTTCACTTGACTCGGATGCGCCTCATGCACATTTCCCTTACTGCGCCACCACAAGATTGCAGCGGCACACACGGCGGCACACACACCATCAATGTCTGGCTCTCCGATAATCTTGCCTATGCAGGGCTAAAAGAAAAGAGGCGCACGATGCGGGGCGGCGTTTGCGATTTGTGGTTGCAAAGGCGGGGGAGGAGGGCAAGCTCTCCACTTGTTCATTCCGAACACAATCACTAACAAAAAACTAGACCCGTATGAAAAAAGCACTCCTTCTCGCAACACTCGCCCTTCCTGTGGCGACCCTCGGCCTCACTGGCTGCAGTAATACCGAAGCTGGTAAGGCTGTTCAATCCACCAACAGTTCTGTTGGGGATGTCAACCAGACCACCAACCAAACAGTGAACACCACGAAATCTGTGGAGTCCACTGGCGCAAGTCTCGCCAAGTAAGACGCCGTAGGCAAGAACCAACCAAATCCCGCCGTCAGCTTCTGCTGGCGGCGGTGTTTTTTTGTGACCGAAGGGGGTGGTGGCGGCGGCTTTCGTTGGAAGGCTTTGCTCAGAAGGCGATGTTTCCGCGTCTCGCGCCCAACGCTCGGCACCCTGAGTCCTGAGTCCGGTGTCCGGTGTCCGAAATCCGGCGTCCTGCAGCGGCTCGCCCGCCAGACGCCAGACGCAAGACGCAGGACGCCAGACACAAGACGCCGAGTCTGGGCAGCGGGCGCTTGCAGCACCCCGCCACCCCGCGCTCGCCACCCGCCACCCGCCACCCACTACCCGCCACCCGCCACCCGCCACCCGCTGCTGCCTCTCGCCGCCCCGCCGCTACTCGCCCGCAGGTCTGACCTGCGCCATTCTTTTTCTTGCCTCGTGGCGCGGAGGCGGGCAAACGCGACGCCCCGTTTTTCCGACATGCAACTTTTCGCCAAAAGACTTTCCCTGACATCGCCGTGGTTGTGGGTGCCCACGCTCTACCTCATGGAGGGCATCCCCAATTGCATCGTCGAAGGTGTGGCACCAGCGATGTTGAAGGGCCAAGGTTTCGCCGACGCGCAAATCGCCCCGCTCGTTGCCACCGCCGCGCTGCCGTGGGCGCTCAAACCGTTTTGGAGTCCGCTGCTCGTCTTCTACAAGACAAAACGTTTCTGGGTGTGGTTTTTCCAATTTGCGCTCGCGGGGGCCTTCCTTGCGACAGGGGCGCTTGTCTTCCAAGGTGTCACGCCAGCCGTCATCATGCTTGTGCTGGGCGCGACGGCGTTTTTCTCTGCCTCGCACGATGTCGCTGCCGACGGTTTCTATCTGTATGGCTTGGACAAGACTGGGCAAGACGCCTTCGTGGGTGTGCGCAACACGATCTACCGGCTCGCGGGGCTGGTGTTCCGCGTGTTGCCGTTTGCGGCGGCGGGGCTGCTGGCGACCCGCGCAGGACTCTCGTATGACGCGGCATGGGGCTGGGTATTCGCGGCACTGGCGGTCTTGGCGGTGGCGGCTGCCCTCTGGCACCTCTGCGTTTTGCCGAAACCGCCGGACGACGTGCCCACCAACCCGCCGCCGTCGCGCCTCGTGAGCGAGTTTGTGCGGGCGTGGGTGACATTTTTCAAAATCCCAAACATCGGCGTCGCCATTGCCTTCTTGCTGTTGTTCCGGTTGACCGAAGTGCAGGTGACGCGGATTTCGCCGCTGTTTCTCAAAGCTTCGTTGGCGGATGGCGGGCTTGGCTTGGGAGACATCGCGTTCGGCTCGGTGCAAGGCGGCGGTTCGGCGGGCTTGATTTTGGGCGGGGTGTTGGGCGGTGTTCTGGCGGCGTGTTGCAAGCTGCGCTACTGGCTCTGGCCGGTGGTGTTTGCCATGCACCTGCCAAATCTCGCCTACGTCGCCCTCGCGCACTGGCAACCGGAGTCGCTCTGGTGGGTGAGCGCGGGCGTCTCGGTGGAGATGTTTGGCTACGGGCTTGGCTACACGGTGGTCACGCTCGTCATGCTGCGCATCTGTGCTGGGCCGTTTCGTGCCGCGCATTTTTCGTTTGCAACGGGGCTGGCGTATCTCGGCAGTTTGCTGCCCGGCTACTGGGTCGGGCGGCTGACATCGTCCATCGGCTACGAGACAACCCTCTGGCTCGTGATGTTGTGCGCACTGCCCGGGCTGGCTATCACATGGCTCGCCCAAAAGAAACTGCTGGCGTGAAGACGGCGCGTCGGGGGGGGGGGGCGGTGCTCAGCCCTCGATTTTTTCGACGCGGCGTTGGTGGCGTCCGCCCTCAAAGTCGGTTGCCAAGAAGATGCGCAAAAACTTTTCTGCCATTACGGTCGTCACGTATTTTTGACCGAGGCAAATGATGTTTGCGTCGTTGTGACGGCGGGAAAACTCGGCGATGTCTTCGTTGAGACAGACGGCGGCGCGGACGCAGCGCACCCTGTTGGCGGCAATCGAAACGCCGATGCCGCTGGAACAAACAAGCACTCCAAAACGTGCCGCGCCCGAGGCGACATCCGCCGCCACCGCCCGCGCAAAGTCGGGGTAGTCGCAGGAGGCTTCGCTTTCCGCGCCGTGGTCGAGCAGCTCGTGCCCTTGGGCGCGGAGAAAATCTGCAAGCTGTGTTTTGAGCCGGAAACCGGCGTGGTCGCTGGCGATGGAAAGTTTCATGGGTTTTTTCGACGGCGGGCGGAGTGTTATTTTACGAGGCCGCGCAGGAAGTTGAGGATGGATGGGACGGCGGCGACGATGTCGTCGCGGCAATCTTCGTAGCGGTGCAGGTCGCCGCCGAAGGGGTCGGCCACCTCGTCGGCGTAAAGCTCTTCGGCGGGCAAATCCATGAGGCCGCGCATGAGCATCGCGGGAGCGGGGAGCGTGTCGCCGTAGAGGTCGTGGAGCGTCTCGAGGTGGTCGCTCGTCATCGCAAAAATGGCGAGGGAGTTTTCGACGATGCGCTTGGTGACTTGGCGGCTGCGGTGGGCGGAGATGTCAATACCGCATTTTTGGAGGGCGCGGACGGCGTTTGCAGTGGCGGCCTCGCCCTCGTGCCACGCGGAAGTGCCGCAAGAGACGACGGGGACGTCGCGCAGGGGTGCTTGCTCGGCTTTCAGCGCATGTCGCAACAAACCCTCGCCCATCGGGCTGCGGCAGATGTTGCCGGTGCAGATGATTGTGATGTGTTTGGGCGCAGGCGCGGCGGCGGGTGCAGCGGCGGCGGGTGCGTCGGGTGTTTCAGGTGCGGCGTCGGGCATGTCAGTTCTGTTTCACGGAGGGTTCCTTGTGTGGTTTGGGCGGCAAAGCGGCTGGCGGCTGGTTTTGGGGAAACGGTGGCGAGACGCCCATGATTTGTAAAGCGACAAGGACATCGTAGCCGCGCCGCAACGTCCAATCCGCCCGCACGGCGGCGGCGTCTGCAGCGGCGCGGGCGCGCGGGGTGTCGTCGTTCTGCGGGAGGTTGAGCAGGCGCTCCGGTGCCTCGCCTTGCTCGACGCGCTGCCATGCGAGGAAATCCGCCTCCGACTCCGGCGCAACGGGGATTTTGAAATGGCGCAGCAGGGCGCGTTCTTTGGCGGGCAACGCGGCTTCTTTGGGAAACTTCACGCGCACGGACGGCTCGGCTCCGATGCCCGCAAGCGAGTGGTCGGCGACAGCGGAGCGCACTTCGCCAGAGACGCTCCACCAGCCCGGATGTTTTTCCAAGGGCGTATAGCAAAGGGTGTTTCCCGCAGTAGGCAGACCGACAAGCAACACTCGCCCCCGCGCCTGCAAGTCGGCGAGCATCGCCTCAATCGGCCCCGAGGTGCCGCCGTTGACAAGGATGATGACGCGCGGCAGGGCGGCAGACTTGGCGGGGGGAGGGGGGGGCGGAGTGGGTGCGACGGCGACAGCGACTGGCGTGGGTTGCGGCGGTGGCGGTGTGGCGGGGACGGACGCAGGGGGCGCGGGGGGCGTGAGAGCGGCGGGGACGGATGCAGCGGCGGGTGCGGACGCGGCGGCGGCGGTGGCGGTGGCGGCGGTGGCGGGGGGCGCGAGGGTCGCGGGTGTGGCGGCGGCGGACGCGGTGGTGGTTTTGGCGGACGCAGCGGGCGTTGGTGTTAGCGGTGGCGTTGGCGGGGGCGTCGGTTGCACGGGGGCGGCGGGCAGGAGTTGTGCGGGCACGGGCTGGTATTTGCCGCGAATGCGGAGCACGGGCGGCGCACCAGCGATTTTTTCGCAAAGCCGTTCGCAGGCGGCGAAACCCTCCGGCCCCGTCGCGAAGTAGCGCAAATCAACGATGCGGTTTTCGGAGGTGAAAGCGGGCAGCGCGATGTCTTTTGCGCCGTCGGCATGGAAGCGGACGTATTCGACGCCGCCGGACAGTTTGACGACAACCGTTTCGCGCGGGGGCGCGGTTATCGCAGCGGGCGCGGCGGGCGGACTGCGCAACAGACGTCCGGGGTAGAGTGTCGCGAGGCCGTTAAGGAAAACATCATCGGGCGCGTGGGCAGAAAGCTCCGGCCAAAGCTCTGGCGGAAAAACGGCGCGGTTGCCGAGGTCGGGGATGTTTGTGGGTTTGGGGGCGGGCGGCGTAGGCGCGGGCGACACCGGCTCAGCGCGGCAAAGCACAGCGGCAAACGCGACGGCAAATGTGGCGGCAAAAATGAGGGGGAAGTGCGCTGGGTTTTTCGGCATAGCAGGTAGCGGTTAAAAGCGGCGACGCCACCGGAGACAACGGGGAAAATCTCCGCGAGGGCAGGGCAGCCACCGCCCCGTGTGCGCCATGTGCCCCAGATTTCGCTTGGGCACGAATAAAATGGCAGCCATTTTTCTCACTTGACTTCAAAATAGCTTGTGTCCGTAAGACCTCCGCCCACACACAGCTTCTTTCAGCAGGATTATACCGCAGCACACACACCGACACTATTTATCAATCCGACAATCATGCCCTGCGCATGGCCTGCACGAATAAAATGGCAGCCATTTTTCCCACTTGACTTCAAAATAGCTTGTGTCCGTCAGACCTCCGCACCACACACCACTTCGCACTCAGAAGAATTATTGTGCCACAACACACATGCCAGCACTCGTGCCCTCCCCCGCTTCTCCGCTTGACACCCTACTGCCCGGCCCGCACCCTCGTCCGCAACTCACCTCGCTACACCATGAACACCTTCTCCATCCTCACTGCCTCCTCTTCTCACATCCGGCGCGGGCGTCGCGCTCTTACAACACTCGCGCTCCTCCTCGCGGCGTGTTCCACAGCGGTCTCTCTCGGTGCATTGTTGACGTTCGCCATTGAGCAAGAAATCTCTGTATCCACCTCCGAATACACGCGACGCTACACCTCCGAAAACGCGCAACGCTTCGCGGCTGTGCGCGAGGCAAGCGGCCCAGCATCAGACGAAACCTTTAGGGGGCACCCCGACAACCCAATGACTCGCATGGCAGTAATCTCGCGACTCACCAACCGAAAACTACTCGCCGACTTCGCCAAAAACGAACCAGATCCGTCTCTGCGCGCGATAGCTGTGCGAAGACTCACCGACACAAAACTACTGCTCTTCATCGCCAAGACAGCCTCAGACAGAAAAGTGCGCGCGGCGGCAGTGGCAAAACTCACCGACCAACAACAACTCGCCGACTTCGCCCAAAACGACCCAGACGGGTCAGTGCGCCAAGCGGCAACAGAGAGACTCACCGACCCGCAACGACTCGCCGACGAAGCCCAAAAAAATAAAGACAAAGCCACACACCAAACATCGGAGAAAAAACTCACCGAGCAACAAATACTCGCCAGTGTCGCCAAAAACAACGACGACGCTGACGTGTGCTATAAAGCAGTAAAGAAACTCACCGACCAACAATTACTCGCCGATGTCGCCAAAAACGCCAAAGACGCTAACGTGAGCTATGAAGCAGTAAAGAAACTCACCGACCCTCAATTGCTTATTGATGTCGCCAAGAACGCCAAAGACTATTCGATACGCAGGATGGTGGTGGAGAAACTTACCGACCAACAAGTGCTCACCGACTTTGCCAAAAACGACAAGAAAGATAGCGTGCGTGTAGCAGCGATAGAGAAACTTACCGACCAACAGCTACTCACCCACATCGCCCAAAACGACAAAGACTCGAGGATACGCAGGACGGCGGTGCGGGGACTCGCCGACCAGAAATTGCTAATCAATTTTGCCAAAAACGACACAGACAAGGAGGTGCGCGAAGCGGCGATAGAGAAACTCACCGACCAAAAATTGCTAATTGCCATCGCCCAAAACGACACAGACAAGTGGATACGTATGACGGCGGTGCGGGGACTCACCGACCAGAAATTGCTAATTGATTTTGCCAAGAACGACAAAGACACGGACGTGCGCACGGCGGCAGTGGCAAAACTCACCGACCAAAAATTGCTAATCGCCTTTGCCAAGAACGACAACGACGAAAACGTGCGCGTGGCGGCGGTGCGGGGGCTTACCGACCAACAGCTGCTCGCCAACATTGCTAAGAACGACGAAGACGCATCTCTGCGCGAAACGGCAGTGTGCAAACTCACCGACCCAAAACTACTCGCCGATATTGCCAAAAACGACAACGAAGAGGATGTCCGCAAGACGGCAATGTGCAAACTCACCGACCAAAAATTGTTCGCCGATATTGCCCAAAACGACAACAGAAAAAAGGTGCGTTTAGCCGCAGTAGAGAGACTTACTGACCCACAAACACTCGCCGTTGTAGCCAAGAAAGACCCTAACGGAAAAGTGCGTTTAATGGCAGTAAAGAAACTCACTAACCAACAAGTGCTCGCCGATATTGCGAAGAACGACGAATACAGACTCGTGCGCGAAGAAGCAATAGAGAAACTCACCGACCCACAAGCACTCACCGATGTCGCCAAAAACGCGAAAGACGAGAGGGTGCGCACGGAAGCGGTGTGGAAACTCACCGACCCGCAACTGCTCTCAGACTTTGCTAAAAACGACAAAGACAAAGGTGTGCGCTTGGTGGCTGCGCGAATGCTCACCGACCCTCTACTACTCACCGATATAGTCAAAAACGCCGCAGACTGGAGAGTGCGCGAAGTGGCACTATGGAAAATCACTAACCAGCAAACACTCGCCGAGATTGCCAAGAACGAGAAATACGAAAGTCTGTGCTGTGATGCGGTATGGAGACTCTCCGACCCTCAACTACTCGGCAACATTGCCAAAAACGATAAAAACAAAACTCTGCGCCGGATAGCAGTGCGAAAACTCACCGACCTACAATTACTCGCCGATATTGCTAAAAAAGATGAAGATGCCTACGTGCGCATTTTGGCAGCGGGAAAAATTACTGACCAACAACTACTCGCCGATATTGCTAAAAACGATAATGAAAAGGACGTGCGCATTTTGGCAGTGGGGAAAATCACTGACCAACAACTACTCGCCGATATTGCCAAAAACGATAAAGAAAAGGACGTGCGCTATCGAGCCGTGGGGAAAATCACCGACCAACAACTACTCGCCGATGTCGCAAAAAACGCCGCAGACGCGTTGATGCGTTATGAGACACTGTGCAAGCTCACCGACCCGCAACTACTCGCTGACATTGCCAAGAATGGCAAAGATAGGTCAGTGCGCAAATCGGCGGTGGAGAGACTTACCGACCCACACATGCTCGCCGACATTGCCAAAAACGACAAAGACAGTTACGTGCGCATGTCGGCGATGGAGAAACTTACCGACCAACAACTACTCGCTGACATTTTCAAAACAACCAAAGACGGAGAACTGCGCTATCGGGTTGCGAGGAAACTCACCAACCAACAGTTGCTCACCGACATCGCCAAAAACGAGAAAAACAGGGATCTGCGCTTGGCGGTGCTGCGAAGGCTCACGGACTCTAAACTACTCGCAGAGATTGCCAACAAAGACGAAGATCCGTCCGTGCGCATAGCCGCAGTGCGAACACTCGACGACCCGCAATTACTCGCCGAAATTGCCAAAACAGGCAAAGACGAAGATGTGTGCTATTGGGCAGTGGGGAAACTCACCGACCCGCAAGTGCTCGCCGACATCGCCAAAACAAACGAAAAGTCGTCCCTGCGCAGCTTGGCAGTAACAAAACTCACTGACCCTCAACTACTCGCCGACATCGCCAAAAACGACAAAAACAGTGAAGTGCGCATATCGGCGGTGCGAAAACTCACCGACCCGCAAGTGCTTGCTGACATCGCCCAAAACGAAAAAGTCCCCCGTGTGCGCCGTGAAGCGGAGCGAAAAATCACCAATCGCTAATCCTAATACCATTTATCTTCGGGTATCGGTCTTTAGAGTTTGTCGTGCAGCATCCACGTGAGACGCCTTTCGCCCTTTTGGAGTGCGGTGGCAGAGGGCGCGGAGTTCATCTCCGCGCCCGCCGACACCGCTTTCAACGCAGCAGAAAGACACTGGCAACCGACAGGTTATGATGTCTGCGAAAGTGGTGTCGGTGCTCATTCCTCGCTCTGCCGCCGCACTCCATAAGTGTGGTGCTTACCTGTCCGTGCCAAACAAAAATCGAGGGTCAAGTGAAAAAGTGTCTGGCACTTTATTGTGTATTGAGTCGCCATCTGCCCTTATGGAGCGCAATGGCAGAGGGCGCGGAGTGCATATCCGCGCCCTCCGACACCGCTTTCAATGCGGCAGAAAGACACTGGTAACCGACAGGTTACGATGTCTGCGAAAGTGGTGTCGGTGCTCATTCCTCGCTCTGCCACCGCACTCCATACGGGCGGTGCTCGTTTAGCCCCTCAAAAATCTCCACACCACTAAAGAGCGTTTTTTCGGCGTAACAGGTATTACTTCCCCGCAGCTTTTTTGGGCTTTGGCAACGGCACCCAATCGAGCGGCGCTGCGTTGATGCCCAGGCGCAGGAGGCGGTCGCGATGGATGGCTATCCGCCGCAGGAAGGCGTCGGGGTCGCGTTTTTCGACGGGCACGGATGTCCACGCGATTTCGGCGAGGGCGGCGGTGCGGGGAAAAATTTTCCATTCGAGGTCGGGTTCGCTGGCGCAAACCTCTGTCCACATATTTGCCTGAAGGCCGAGGACGTGGTGGCGTTTGCCAGCGGGAACACCAGCGGCGGGGTCGTAGGAATAGATTTTGCGCAGCGTGACGGGCTTGTAGGCACCGAGGTAGCGACGACCATCGTTGCCGCGCTCAAATTGCCGAGCGTCGAAGTAGCAAAAGTCAGTTGGCGAATAAACGACATCGTGCCCGGCGTTGGCAGCGGCAGCACCGCCGCGATTGTGCGCGATGCCGTGCGCATCGCCGCGCCACGACATCACAGCAGCACCCGGCGTGAGACCGCCACCTAACAAGCCGCCGTCGAGGATTTCGTCCCAGCCGATTAAGCGGCGTCCTTTCGCAGCGAGATACTTGTCAAAATGGCGGGTGAACCACGCTTGGAGTTCGTTGTAATCTTTGAGTTTGTGGGTGCTCATTCGGGCTTTGCAATCGGGGCATTTGCGCCATTCGCCCTTGGAGCACTCGTCGCCGCCGATGTGGATAAACGGCGAGTCAAAGACTTCGCACACTTCGTCGAGGACGTTTTCGAGGAAGCGCAGAGTGGAGTCTTTTCCCGGGCAGCACATGCCGCGGCTGCGGCGCGGAGTGGTCAGGCAAGCGAGCAATTCGGGGTAGGAGCGGACGGCGGCGTCGTGGTGCCCGGGCATTTCGATTTCGGGGACGACGCGGATGTGCAGCGAGCGAGCGTAGGCGACGATGTCGCGCATCTGCTCCTGCGTGAAAAAGCGGGCGGGGGCGCGACCATTGCCGTTTTCGCCAGTGGCACCGACGGTGGTGAGTCGCGGGTAGCGTTTGATTTCGAGACGCCACGCAACGTCGTCGGTGAGGTGCAGTTGGAGCGAGTTGAGTTTGTGAAACGCCATGCGGTCGAGGAGGCGTTTGACTTGCTCAACGGTGAAAAAGTGACGCGAGACATCGAGCAGCAGGCCGCGCCAACGGAAACGAGGGGCGTCGGCGATGCGCACGGCAGGGAGCGTCCAGACGGGCGCGGGGGCGGCGGGCGCGGCGGCAGGAGTGGTGGCGGCGGGCGGAGTGGGGAGTGTGCCGAAGGCGGCGTTGGGGAGGAGTTGGCGGAATGTCTGCGCAGCGTAGAGAAATCCGGCAGGCGACGAGGCAGCGAGCCGGGCACTGGCGGCGGTGATTTCGAGCGTGTGTGCCTCGGTGGCTAATGCGGCGTCGGCGGCAAACCGAATGGCGGGGCGAGCGGCGTTGCTGGCGACGACAAAGGTTTTCAACGGGAAACCTGTGGCGGCGCGAAGGTGTTGCGCAAGGTGCTCGGCGGCTTCGCGGGCACCAGACGCTTGTGCGTCGAAGATGATTTCGGTGTCGGCGGTGAGTGTGAAGCCCGTGCCAGAAAGCGACGCGATTTGCGCGGGCAGCGGCACGATGGCAAACTGCGCCTCCACCGCAGCAGGCAGCGGCGCGGCAGGCACGGCGGGTGCAGGTGCATCAGCGGCAAACGCGTTGGCGTTGGCGGCGAGTGCGAAAACGGCAAGCGCAGAAACGGCGCGGGCAAACGCGGCGCGGGCGCAGGCGATTTTGCGGAGCGGGAAACAAGTGCGCGGACTGCGCAGGAAACGATGAAAAAGCATGAGAGAAAGTAGTTGTGAGGAAGGGCAAGGAAACAAGCACAATCGCGGAAGGTTGCAAGCAACGCGAAACTGCGGACGAACCGCACGTCAGATAGCATCCTTTTCAAAAAAGGGACAGACCCTTTTTTACTTGACTCTCATGATATTGATGCGCAATGCACTGTTAAGTGTTGTGTCGGCGATTTCATTGCTTCGTGAATCTCTCACTCTGTCATCATGTCGCGCAACGAATACAAATCGCTCAGTCCTTCACTGAGTCGCTCAGACGAGGGATGGATGCCGCCCCGCACTCCGCAGACGATTGCTCGTTTTCTCACGGTATTGTCGCAGATGCGCTTCGATGAACTCTTTACTTCCTATTCAAAAAAGGGACAGACCCTTTTTCTCTTGACTCTCGTTATGACGATAGACTGCCGAGTCTGACCGCATCGTCGTTGAATTGTTACTTCGTCGCAACATCACTCTGTCGCCATGCCGCGCAGCGAATACAAATCGCTCAACCCTTCACTGTCTCGCTCGGACGAGGGACGGATGCCGCTCCGCAGACGATTGCCTGTCTTCTCGCGATATTGTTGCAGGTGCGCTTCGACAAACTCCTTGCTCCCTATCACCGCACCTTTCGTGAGCCAGCGAAATTGTTCCCACAAACGTTCAGGCAATGGCAGTGCGCCGCCAGACTCCGCAACCGCTTGCGCCGCCTCCGTGGAGAGACGCGCAGCTTTGCTGTCGCCGCGCTTCATCGCCGCGCCTTTGCTAAACAACGCGACACGGTAAGCCGCCAGCATCTCCGCATCAGAGCGGTTCTCACCGACGACGCCCAACGCACGACGCAGCCCTTGCACAATTGCTCCGCCTGTGCTCACCGCCTCGGCGTAGCCGCACCAGCGGTAGTCTTTCGGGTCTTGCGTCAGGCCAGCGCGGACAGGGTTCAGGTCAATATACGACGCGACCGCGAGCGACGCAAAGTGGTGATTGCCCTCGACGATGACGCTTGTGAAACGCTCCGACCAGAGTGTCCCTTGGCGAGCATGGTTTTTGTTATACCAGATGGAGAAGCGTTGCTTGAAGAGCTTCATGAACGCCGA
>JAITPT010000067.1 GCA_031289285.1 Puniceicoccales bacterium | reverse complement strand
ATTGCGCCTGTGAGTTTTGAATCTTGGTGAGTGTGGCATACGCACATGAGAAAAATGGAATTTGGAAAAATTACAAGCCAGAAATTTAGCCTGTCCCAAGATTTATTTTAGCCTGTCCCAATTTTGTTTTTAGCCTGTCCCATAACTTGGGAGGGGATGTTAGGCGGCGAGCTTTTGACGGAGGGCGGCGTCTTGGAGGGCGGAGGAGAAAGGGGCGAGTTCGCCGTCCATGACGGCGGTTAGGTTGTAGAGGGTTAGACTAATGCGGTGGTCAGTGACACGGCCCTGCGGGTAATTATAGGTGCGGATGCGCTCAGAACGGTCGCCACTGCCGATTTGATTGCGGCGGGTCGCAGCGTAGGCCGCATTTTCCTCACTTTGCTTCTTCTCAAGCAGACGCGTGCGCAAAATTTTCATGGCCTTGGCTCGATTCTTAATTTGCGAACGCTCGTCAGCACAATACACCATAATTCCCGTGGGTTTGTGGATGATTTGGACAGCAGATTCAGTTTTGTTGACGTGCTGCCCCCCCGCACCACTGGCACGCGAAACCGTGAGGTCGAGGTCAGCAGGGTCTATTTGGATGTCCACTTCCTCCGCCTCCGGCAAGACGGCGACAGTCGCGGCAGAGGTATGGACCCGCCCGTTGGCCTCCGTGGCTGGGACGCGCTGGACTCGGTGAACTCCACTTTCGTATTTGAGATTTTTGAAAACATCCTCCCCCGATATGAGGAAACATACCTCTTTGAACCCGCCTGTTTCGCTGGGATGACTGCTGAGAACTTCATTCGACCAGCCCTGACTTTCCGCAAAACGGCAATACATGCGGAAGAGGTCACCCGCAAAAAGCGAGGCTTCGTCGCCACCCGTGCCGGCACGGATTTCAAGAATTGTGTTGCGCGAGTCGGCAGGGTCGGGGGGCACCATTTCTTTGAGAAGCTCAACACGCAAGGCGTCCGCCTGCGGTTCAAGAGCGGCGACTTCCTCGGCGGCGAGTGCGCGCAAATCGGCATCGGCGGTGGGGTCGGCGGCGAGGGCGCGGCTGTCGGCGAGGTTTTTGCGGGCGGTGGCGATTTTTTCGTAAAGCTCCGTCATGCGCAGCAGGCGCTGATGCTCGGCAGATTGGGCGGCGGCTTTGCGCGGGTCTGCGAAGAAATCGGGTTCACCCATGAGCCGTTCGATTTCCGCGAGGCGGTGGCGAGACGGGGTGATGTCGGGGAGGTCGGTCATTCGATATCTTTTTTGCGCCTGTCCACCTTTTTGTCGGTTGTCTCCATCGGCACGACGTTGTCGGTGATGATGAAGCTGACAGGTTCTTTGGTCTTCACCCAGATTTGCTGTTCTTTGAGAACTTTCGGCGGGACGCGCTCGCAGACATCGGCGATGGTCAACGCGGGGTCTTTTGCGCCCTTTTTGGTGGTGTTGTAATCGTAGGCGGCGGTGATGAGTTTTTCCATCGTTGTCGCCGGATTTTCTTCTTCCAAAAGTTGGATGACCCAGCCGACGATGTCTTTGCCTTCAAGCTCGCCGTTGGGGTCGCTGATGACGGGGATGTATTGTTTCTTGGGCTTTATCTCTTTTTTTTCCGCATCTTTGACAGCGGCCTCCTCCTGCTCTTTTTTGAGCTGTTCAATGATTTTTGCGGCGGTGTACACGTCCACATTTTGACTGAGGACGGCCTCCACGATGTCCATATCGACTTTTGATGCCATAGTTTTAGAAGAGTTAGTTGGTGAGTTGGATTGTGCGGGAAAAAGTTTTTTTGTGCGGCGGTGTTTTCAGTTTTCGCCGAATTTGTTGTTAAAGACTGCTTCGAGTTCGTCGAGCAACGTCAATGCTTGGCTGCGTGCGCCGGTGGCGATGAACTCGGGTTTGGAGCCGTTTCCGGCGGCGAGCATCATCACGCCCATGATGCTCTTGGCGTTGGCTTCCTCGTCGCCGAGAGCGATTTTGAGGTCAACGCTCGGATATTTGTTTCCGATGCGGACGATGCTGGCGGCGGGTCGGGCGTGAAGTCCGGTGGTGTTTTTGACGGTGACTGTGCGTCTGTATTCTCCGATGTCTGTTGTCGGTTCCGAAGCGGTTAACATGGTTGTTTGTGCGTGATAAAAAGCTGTGCGAGAGCGGCGCGGTAGGAAAGGGATTTTGCGGCAAATGTCAACGCACGATTTGTAAAAAAGGTCGCTCGTCTGTTTGGGAAAAACGGCGTGGCGTTGGTTTTTAGCTTTTGGCGAAATTGTTGTCGAAGAAAGTTTCGAGTTCGTCGAGCAATGCCAACGCTTGCTTGTGCGGGCCGCAGGCGACAAGCGCGACCTCGGCATCGGCACCAGCGGCGAACATCATTATGGGCAGGGAGCTGTCGGCGTTCTCGCTGGCGAGACTGATTTTGAGGCTAACGTTCGGGTATTTGTTGCCGATGCGGACAATGTTGGCGGCGGGGCGGGCGTGAAGTCCGGTGGGGTTGCGGACGGTGACTGTGCGCCTGAGCTCCCCGATGTCTGGTTGTGGCGTGGCGGCGGTTGTGTCGGTGAACATGGCGGGCGATTAGTTGCGTTGGGGCGAAGGTTGCGCAGGAGGGAATGGGAGTCAACAGCGGCGCGAAAAAGCGGGCTTGGAAGGGCAGGGCGGTTTTGGCAAAACGCCGCGTGTGCCACCGCCACCCGTCGCTGCTCCTGCTCCCGTTGCTTCCGCCATCGGCGTCGTTGCTCCCGACGTCCCTGTTGTCCCCGCCGCCGCCGTCCCCGTTGTCCCTGCGGCTTCCGCCGTCGCCGTTGCCGCCGCCGCCGATTTTGCCGACGTGTTGACTGAGCCGTGTGGGCGTTTCCCGATTTTGCGGCGGGCGTGGCGTGGTTTGCTCGACTTGGCGTTTCCGCGTGAGTGCGCGGTGTTCGGTGGGCCGGTGGACAATCCGCCTTGGCGTTACCTTTCGGAGCAGGCGCTTGCCGGCTTGGAGCCGGTCAGTGCGCCGTGTTGTGCGACCTGCGGCACACCGTTTTTCGGCATTCTTGATGGACTGCAAAAATGCCCGAATTGCGAGGAACTCCATCCTGTTTTCAGGCGCGGGAAAGTCGCTGTTTTGGCGCATGGGCCGGCGCGGACACTCGTTCACATTTTGAAATACCGCCAAGGTGTGTGGCTGGCGCAGGACATCGCACGGATAATAGCGGCGACGCCGGGCTTTGCGGATTTTCTCGAAGGTGCGACGCTTGTTCCCGTGCCCTTGCACCCGTCGCGGCAACGTTGGCGCGGCTACAATCAGTCGTGTTTGCTCGCGGAGCACGTTGTGCGGTTGTTGCCTGGGCGCGGGCTGCGCGTGGACGCACGGTTGGCGCGGCGTGTCCGAGACACGCGGACGCAGACGCTTTTGGGGCGCACGGAGCGGGCGCAAAATATGCTCGGGGCGTTTGCGTTGGACGCTGGCGTGAAGCTGGACAAGGCGACGCGGTATGTGGTGTTTGACGACGTTTTCACGACAGGCGCGACGCTTAATGCCTGTTGCGTTGCGTTGGCGGCGGCGGGCGCAGGGCGGGTAGATGTCGCGGCGTTTGCGCACGGGTGAGGCGGCGGTGGGCGGTGCTTTTGCGGCGGGGATAGACCTTATAGACTATAGGACTTACAGGACTTATAGGTCTTATAGGACCTATAGGTCGTATAAGTCCTATAAGCCGCCGCACTCGCCGCACCCGCCGCCGTTGCGGCACTTTTGGGGCCTACGATTTCTTGCCGTTAAACTCGTCCCAGAGGCCGTTGAGATTGGCGTCTTGCGGAGTGCCAGCATAGGCGACGACGCGGTAGCGCAGTTGCAGCGGGGCACCCTTCTCCAATGTGATTTTGTCTTTGATGAAGAGCATCGGCATCGGCGAGATGTTGCCGTAGTTGCGGAAAAACCAGAGGTTCTTGTCGAACGGTTCCGGCAGGCCCTCCGGCGTCATCACGGCGACGCCCTCGCGGATGCCCAGACCGGCGCGGTTGCCGTGGAACGACAGCCAGCGGGCGGGTTTGCCGTGGACGGCGTTCATGAAATTGGCGACGCCGCGGTCGTTCTTGGCAATGCTCTCTCCGGTCGAAAGCACGAACTTGCCCTTGCCATCGTCAAAGAGTTTCAGCCCCGCCGAGGTTTCCAATGTGCCGCCGCCGACGACGCTGATGTCCGGCGCAGAACGCACACCGAAGAGCGCGTGGTTGGACTTTTTGATGATGACCTTGGTGAGCGGCAGGATTTCAAAAAATGCGTCGAAGACGTAGCGGTTCGCGTCGAGAAATGTTAGCTCGTAGCGGCGTTTGTCCTCGATGATTGGCTCTTTGCCGGGCTGCCGCCACAGGCAGCGGTCGGTAAAGACGGCACCCGTCTCGCCGATTTTTTGGAGCGCAAAACCCTGCGAGAGGATTTGCCCGTCTTTGGGTGCGTTCTGCCAGTAGTTCGCGCCATTGACGTGGTCGCAGCCGAAGAAAATCCCGCGGTGGTGTGGCCACGGCTGGGCTGTCTCGGCGACGAGCGAGAGACCCGTCTTGGGACCGGCGAGCGGATACCAGTAGGGGTATTTTTGAGAGGCGTTCGCACGGTAGGCGGTGACGACTGTGTTGTCTTTGCGGAACCACGCCTGCTTCTCGTAGTTGTAGTAAGTCAGGTGTTTTTGAGGGTTCGCGCCGCCGTGGTCCACAAACTTCGAGGAGAAGCGTGGCTGTTTCGGGGCGGGCGCAGCCTCGGCTGGCTGCGGAAGCGCTGCGCCGCCGAGCATACCGATGCCGGAGAGAAGCGCACTGTTTTTGAAGAAATCGCGTCGTTGCATGATGTGTGTGTAAGTTGAGTTTTTTTGGTTGGGATGGACGGGTGAGTTGCGCCGACTGAGCGTCGGCGCGGGTTGAGACATCGCCGCAGGGAAGTTGTTTCGCAAAAGCGCGGCGGGCGATGGCGGGGTTTTTATTCTGGCGCGGACAAATCGGCTTGGTGTCGCCAAAGCTCTGCGTAGTGGCCGCCGGTCGCGAGCAGGGCCTCGTGCGAACCGCTTTCCAAAACGCCGCCACGGTCGAGGACGACGATGTTGTCTGCCTTGCGAACCGTCGAAAGGCGGTGCGCGATGACAAGCACGGTGCGCGAGTGGCGCAGGTTGTCCAAGGCCTGCTGGATTTGACGCTCCGTGATGGTGTCCACGCTCGCGGTCGCCTCGTCGAGGATGACCAGCGGGGGATTTTTCAGGAGCACACGCGCAATCGTCAGGCGTTGTTTTTCGCCTTGACTTAGGCGCACACCCTTCTCGCCGATTTGCGTTTCGATACCCTGCGGAAGCCGCTCCACGAAGTCCAGCGCAGCGGCGGCTTCGAGCGCGGTGCGCAACTCGGCGTCCGTGGCATCCTCGCGAGCGAGCCGCAGATTTTCGGCGACGGTGCCGTCAAAAAGAAACGGGTCTTGGGCGACGTGGCCGATGTTTTGGCGGAGCGTTTGCAGGTCAAGTTCGCGCACGTCCACGCCGCCGAGCACGACGCTGCCGCCATGCACGTCGTAGGAGCGCATGAGGAGAGCGGCGACGGTGGTTTTGCCCGCGCCAGTGTGCCCCACAAGGGCGGTCACGCACCCGGCGGGGATTTTCAAAGAAAAGTTTTTGAGGATGTCGCCGCGCCCGTCGTAGGCGAAGGAGACATCGCGCAACTCGGCGTCGGGGACGCCCGCCGGAAACGGTTTTGGGTGTTCGGGCGAGGCGACATCGAGCGGGTGGTCGAGTATCTCGAAAACACGTTTGCCGGAGGCTTTGCCAGCGGCGAGGAGTTGGTTGAGACCCGACATGCGCGAGAGCGGTTCGTAGAGCATGACGGCATACATGTAGAACGCGAAAAGCTCAGGGAAGCCGAAGCCTGCGCGTTGCGAGGCGACCATCCAACCGCCAGCGACAAAGACGGCGATGACGCCGAGGCTCGCCAAAAAACTCACGCCCGGATTGTAGAGCGACCACTGGAACATGGCGCGGAGCATGTGCGTAGAGAGCGCGGAGATTTTTCCCTGAAAACGCCGCCGCTCGCGCTCTTGCAACGCGAAGGATTGGATGAGGCGGTTCCCCTGAATGTCTTCCACGAGGAGGCTGTTCAAATCGGCAGCGGCTTCGCGAACGCCCTTCCAGCGGCGGCTCGTGCGGCGGTTATACCAAATGCCGATGCCGAGCACGACGGGCAGCGGCACACAAACGCCTGCCGCCAAAACGGGGTTCATCCAGAACAGTGCCGCGATAACGCCAGTGAGCGTGAGCACCGCACCAAGCCCTTGCTCGGTGCCATCGAGCAGGGCGCGTTCGACATTTGCCACATCTTCAATCACGCGGGAGGCGATTTCGCCGCTCTTGTTTTTATCGTAAAACGCCACGGGCAACCGCAGAAGACGCTCGTGTAGGTCGCGGCGGATGTCGGCGAGAATGCGTTGCTCCGTGATGTTGTTGACGCGGATGCGCAGGCAATTGAACAGTTCGCGGATAAACTGTAGCCCAAGGATAGCGAGAGCACCGAAGATGAACGGGCGCAGACCGCCGGGCGCGTCGAGATTGACGCCGTTTTGGAGGCGCGAAAGGACTTCGCGGACGACGGCGGGCACTGCCAGTGAGGCTCCCGTCATAACGACTGCGAGCAGGAGAGTGAGGGCGAAGAGTGCGCGGTGTTTGCGAAAATACGCAGAAATGCGCCAGATGATTTGCATAGTCGGCAGAGAAAAAACGTTTTGAAAAAGTGCGCGACAAGAAAATGAAACCGCGTCTCAATAAGCGCGATGTCCGTGGCACGGAGCATAGCGCCACGCAGTGTTTTGATGTTTTGAGGATTGTAATCCTCCCCTGACGGTAGTGTGCGTGAGATGTTTTGTTTGGAGAGGCGTGTGTGGCGAGGTGGCGTGTGTGGCGTAGCCGTGCTCCGTCGCGCACCGGCAGTCAAGAGGTTTATTTAGCCTGGTAAAATATTCTCCCAACTGCTGCGGCTGGCACCGCCGCCGTCAACACACACGGGTGAGACGCCTGTGCCAGCACACACGCGCCTGTGCTGTTGCCGTAAAGACAAGTTTGATTTTCTCAAGAAACAAGCAATGCAAGTGAAAAAGTGCCTGTCACTTTATTCGTGCTCCCCCCCCCCCGTCTCATACACACGACCCCCGTCTTTGCAACGGTGGCGGCTGTGCGTGTGGCA
>JAITPT010000284.1 GCA_031289285.1 Puniceicoccales bacterium | reverse complement strand
GTTCGTGCGGGCATCGTCGAAGACCCGAAAGATTATCGTTTTTGCGGCTACGCGGAGGCGGTGGCTGTCGGCGGCGAAATTGTGAAGGGACTGCGCATGGCGGTTCGTTGCGACAATTGCAGCGATGCGGAGATGCTTGCGACATACCGTGTGGTGTTGTTTGGGAAAGGTTCCGCAGCGAAGCGTGGTGACCAGAAGGCTGCCCGTATCAGCGAGTCTGCGCAGCGGCGTGTTGCGGAGGCAGGCGGGCGTCTCACTTTGAGCGAGCGTCTTCGGAGTCGCGTTGGGTGGTTTTCGCGGAGCATTGCTTTGGGTAGCGAGACATTTGTCAGTGCTCTTGCGAAGCAATACGGGAAGCGCAATGGCTTGAAGCGGCGGTTGACGCCTGCGTCGGTTTCTGCCTCGGAGACGGACGGAGTTTGGCCCGATGATTTATGTGCAGTTCGCAAAGTCTGCTGAGTTCGTTGAGCGGAATTTAGAAATAGAAGGTCTCCAAATCCAAGCCAGCCCCTCCCCCCTCTCTTCTTTTTCCGCAAAGGTATCGTGAATGTTTCAAAAAACTCTCATCTCGGTTTTCGCTACTGGCGTCACCGTTTGGCGGAGCGTTGGACACATGGCGTCTTGTGTTGGTATTAGCAGCATTTATTAGTGCGGGAACCCCGCTGACTGGCAATTTGTGCGAGCAATTTCCGGCAGTCGCTTGGCAACCAAATAAGGGACGGGTCTGAAAAATAAATGTATGAGTGCAAATAGGGACGGGTCCGAATTTTCAAAAATCGTGAACGAGTTCAAAATAGGGACAGACCCGTTTTTCTATTGACACGGCGATAGGTATCACATTTCGTGGATGTTCGCATCCCGCACTTGTAACTAATATCTTGCCTCTTGCCCGCCACACACACCCTACAGGCGGCGAAAGAGCAGACTGGTATTTGCGCCGCCAAAGCCGCTGCTGTTGGACAAGGCGATACGCAAATCCGCCGATTTTGTTTTCACTGGCAACACCAAACCTGCGGCCTCAGGGTCGGGTTCGCGCAAATGGGCGTTGCCCGGAATAAACTGCTCATCCAATGCCAAACAACAAATAGCAGCCTCCAATATACTCGACATCGAAAGGCCGTGCCCCGTTAGCCCCTTTGTGCTGCTCACCGAGGGCATCCGCCCGCCAGAAAAAACTTTTTTTATCGCCAAAATCTCCGAGCGGTCGCCGATGGGCGTCGAGGTCGCGTGGGCGTTGACGTAGTCCACCTGCGCAGGCGTGACACCCGCCGAGGCGAGACAGCGGTTCATGCTGGCGACGAGGCCGAGGCCCTCGGGGTGCGAAATGGCGGGGCTGTAGCCGTCGCTGGCCTGCCCCCAGCCGTCGAAGCGAGCGTAAATGTGTGCGCCGCGCGAGCGGGCGAGATTTTCCTCCTCCAAAACCATGACCGCCGCGCCACCGGTGCCGACAAATCCGTTGCGCCGCCTGTCGAACGGGCACGACGCAAGCTCCGGCGTTTCCGCTTGAGAGAGGGCGCGCATTCCGGCAAACGGCAAAATCGCCTCAAGGTTTCCATCTTCACCGCCGACGACAAACATGCGGTCGTGGCGTCCCAGCGCGATTTCGTCGCGTGCGTAGCCGAGCGCGTGTCCGCTGGAAGCGCAGGCGGACGCAAACCCGCAGGACGCACCGAGGATTTTGAACGCCGCGACGAGATTGAAACTGAGTGTGCCGACGACGGAGTTGACGACCCCCATCGGCGAGCAACGCATCACGCCGCTGGCAAACATGCGCGTCAGGTTATGGTATATCATCGAGACCGAGCCAGCGGACGCCGTGAATATGCCGGTCGCGGGATTGCTCACCTCGCTGGGCGCGAGACCGGCGTCGGCGATTGCGTGGACGAGCGCGTAGTAGGCGTAGAGGCCGTGCGGAGCGAGACCGCGCAACACGTCGCGTTTGATGGAAACATCGCTCGGCCAAGTCCAGTCCTCCGAATCGGGCGAGCGCGTGTCGAAGCCCTTGATTGCGCCAATAAGTTTGACGGGCGAACGCGGGTCGGAGAACGGCTCGTAAGGCTCGATACCGTGGCGGAGTTCGCGCAAGTTCTCGCGAACAGCGGCCTTGCCGTTGCCGATGCTGCACACAAATCCGAGACCAGTGACGACGATGTTTCGCATGGAGGGAAAATCAGTTTTTCTTGGAAAAAGTTTTTTCGGGAAACGGTTACCTGTGCCAATCAGCCCCGCACGTGTCCCGATTTCGCGACGGCAGATTTGCGCCCCGCGTGTTTTTTTGGCGCGGATTTCGTCGCCGCGCCAAGCCCTGAAACCGCCGACTCCGGCTGCTTCAATTCCGGCTGCTTCGCCGTCGCCACCGCCGCCGCCGACGTTGTCGCGCCAGCCCCCGCTCCCTGCGCTGCGCCGCTGCCGCTACCCTCGGCGGCGTAGCCAAACACCAGCGTGATTTCCTCGGCAAAGGCGGCCTTCTCGCCGTTGACGGTGACGACGCCCTCAAAGGTGACGGCGGGCGGCTTCACGCGGCGCGGGCGAACGCTGAGCGTCAGCACGTCGCCGGGCAAACAAGGCCGCACACAACGTATGCCCATACAAGAAGTGAAGTAGATTGACGTGGGGTCAACCCTGCCCTCGACGCCCGCGATTTTTCCTTTGAGCAAAAGGAGCACACCGAGTTGCCCGAGGGCTTCCAGCTGGAGCGACGCCGGGAAAACCGGCCTGTCTTTGAAATGCCCCTGCAAGAAAAATTCCTGCCCCGAAATCCGGTAAGTCCCCCGCGCCTCCTTCGCGCGAAGCTCCGCCTCCTGCAAAAATAAAAACGGGTGCTGATGCGGCATCACCTCGACGATTTCTGCGATGCCGACGGCCTTGGGCGGCTCTGGCGGCGGCAACCCCCGCGCCACTGCGTTCACGTAAGCCTTCACATCGCCGATTGTGCGCAGGTCGCGCAGGTCTTCGTTTTTGATGGAGATCTGGAGCACCTCCTCGACGAGCATCACGACCTCGACCATCGTGAGCGAATCCACGCCGAGGTCTTCCGAGAGCCGCAAATAATCGCTTTCGCCGTGCAACTTTTCACGCTGCTCGCGCTCGAGAAAGCGGGCGAGAATGCCGACGACGATGGCGTTGGCGAGTTCAGGGTTCTTCGCTTGGCGAAACTGAATCGCCGCCTCAATCGTCTCGGCGGAACAGCGTTTGAGAGTTTCACGCAGCTCCTGTTCGCCGTTTTGCGGCAGCGGTGGTGTCGGTGTCGGATTGCTCATCGTCTATGAATGTGAAAAAGCGAGGGAAGCCATTGTTGCCGGAAACCGCAAAGGCAAACTGCGCAAAAACCGCCTCGCTTCTGAAAAACGTTCGTAACACCCCGCGCAGCTGCTGCCCCGTCCCGTCGCCCTGCTGCGGAACACATCCGCCGTCAAAATGTCTTCATTTGCCCTCTCTTCAACCTCACCAACCAAACACACACAGACACAAATGAAACGACGTGATTTTTTCTCACTTTCCGCTGCGGCGGGAACCGTTGCCGCCATCGGCGGGACACAACGCCTGCTTGCGGCTGACGACGCGGCCAGCGGCACCACCAAAGCGGTGCCCATCCCCGCCGAACCTGCGCAGCTGAACCTCTGCCTCCAATGGGGCACAATCCCCGGTGGTTCCGCCACCGAGAAGCTCGACTTCCTCGAAGGCAACGGCTTTTCGGCGGTCGAGTTGCCCACGGGCAACTGGCTCCTCGGCAAACCTGCCAAAGAGTTTCAAACCGCCATGCAAGGCCGCAAACTCACCGTCGCCACCGCCTGCGGGCCGAGCGACTTTTCCTACGCGGACAAAGCGCGCCGCGACAAAGAAGTGGAAAAATTTCTGCCCCAGCTCGAAGTGCTCGGCGCGTTGAAATCCGTCGGCCTCATCCTTTGTCCCGCACGCGGCAGTGTGCCGATAGGCGGTGGCAACTTCCAAACCCTGCGCGACGACTTCGTGAACAACACTGGCAAACGCCTCGCTGCACACGCCGCCAAACACGGCACGAACATTGTCCTTGAGCCTTTGCGTCGCCAAGAAACGCCCTACCTGCGCCTCGTGGCCGACGGTGCCGCTATCGCCCGCGACCTCGGCCCGGGTGCCAAAGTCATGGGAGATTTCTGGCACATGAACACAGAGGAAACGAGTTTCCTTGGTGCCTTTGTCAGTGGTGGAAAATGGCTGGCGCACGTCCACATTGCTTCGTTGGGACGTCGCAGTGTCCCCGGCACGGAGCCGAAAGTTGACAAATACACGGATGGTTTCCGTGGCTTGAAGCTCATTGGCTATCGTGGTGCGGTCAGTTTTGAAGGTGGTATCCCGAAGCGCAACGCGAGCAGAGAAGACGTTAAAAAGTTCTTGCTCGACATGGCAAAATACATCCGTGCCCAATGGGCCGAAGCGTAAGCAAAAGCACACAACGGCAGCGGCGGGTGTTTCGCCCGCTCGCCGCCCCGCTCGACGGCCCGTGCGTGACACAGCCGCGCCGATGCTCATGAACCATGCCCGCGCCCTCGTCACTGTCCGTTCGGTTTCAGCCCAATGCCGTTCAACCTAAGAACGGCAGTTCAGCGGGATGGGTTTGCGCAAGATTTTGAGGCGGATGCGGTTTGCGCTTTCCCGACGCGCACCTTGTGGTGCGTGGAGCGGAAAGAGCAAGCCGCAGACGACCAAAAGATTGCGCAAAACCGCCCGCATTAACTGCCGTTTTTAGGATATGCCTATGGCGTAGCCTTAGGCTATTATGATGACGCGCCTTCAGTTCCAACCCCGCGAGGGCGCGGACAAATCGGGAAAGGAACTTGGGGTTTCAGACGTTCGTGTTAGTCGCGAAAACTGCCCAAAATCTCGGTTTTGTAATTCGTTAAAAAACAACATATTAACAATCTGTTCCTTGCAAGCACTCCAAGCCACATTCATTTTCAAGGGTTTCGCTCACGCATTTGACGACTACTTGAACGGTATTGGGTTTCACGGCTCCTCGCTGTTTTGAGTGGGACGCAAGTATTGGCAATTGCTGATGCCCCTTATCGCGGTCTCTTGTTTTTTAGCCCTGCAAGGGCGAGATGTGCATAACAGGGGGTGTAGCGCAGCGGAACCTCCGGAAAAGCCACCCCTCACACAAAGCCCCGTAGGGGCGAGATTATCGGGTGCCCCAATGGCAAAATCTTTAGTCTGGTTAATTATTCGGAGCGAGGAGGAGGGGGGGGGGGCGGCGGCAGGGAGAAAACGAGGATTTCCCTATCAAATATTTAACAAATCATGCACTTACAACACGGGAAAAATTTTGCCAATTTATTGTTTGCGAATTAAAAGGCAGCCATTTTATTACTTGACTTCGCTGCGGTTCGTGCAACTTTCCCTTGCAGTGCCACCACGCGCCCTCCTCGAAATTGCAACGGAATACACACCACCAGCATCTGGTAATCCGATAATCTCGCCCCATGCGGGGCTTTGTTGCGGGGGCGTGGCTGACCGGAGGTTTCGCTGCGCTACACCTCCGGTTATGCACATCTCGCCCCATGCGGGGCTGACTACACTTGAGTTCCCACTCGAAGTAGCGCGGAACCTGTTATTTATGGGGACAGGTCTGTTTTTTTGAGGCAAACTGAGGACAAGGAGAACTGGGGACGGGTCTGTTTTTGCATACCCGCCGATACCGCTTTCGAGATGGCAGAAAGACACTGGTAACGCGAAGTGCTCGCCACAGCCGCGAAAGCGGTGTCGCCGCTCGTTCCTCGCTCTGACACCGCACTCCATAAAAACGCATCGGGGCTGGTGTGCGGCTTTACGGTTTTTTTGGGGACAGGTCTGTTTTTTGTCCCGTTTTTTTGGGCTGGTCAGTTTTTGGGCTTTTTTTTGGTTCCTCGCTACTTTGAGTGGGAGCACACAGGGACAGGGATTTTGAGCTTGGCGGCATGGAAGTAGAGCATAGTGATTAAATTTGTGGTCGTGCGAAAGCCGCGGGCGGCACG
>JAITPT010000277.1 GCA_031289285.1 Puniceicoccales bacterium | reverse complement strand
CACCACACCTGCACTCACTCGCCCGGACATTTCCCGTGGTGACCGTTTTGGGGACGCGCCAATCCGGCAAAACCACCTTAGTCAGAAGCGAGTTCCCCGACCACGAGTATCTGAACCTCGAAGACCCCGACACACGCGATGCCGCCGAGAGAGACTACAGCGGTTTTTTTGCGACGCACCCCGGCCCGCTAATTCTCGACGAAATCCAGCGCGTCCCAAAACTTTTGAGCGCGATACAAGTGCGCGTGGACGAAAAGCGCGAGCCGGGAAAATACATCCTGACCGGTTCCCACCAACCCCTCTTGCGCGCCGGAATCACGCAATCTCTGGCCGGACGCACCGGCATTGCGCAACTCTGGCCGCTCTCCGTCGCGGAGTTGGCAGACGCGGGCATCAACCTCGACCGCGACGAATATCTGTTTTGCGGTTTTCTTCCCGGACACTACGCCAACGCCATCCCACCATCCCAGTTGTTTGCAAATTATTATTCAACCTACGTCGAGCGCGACGTGCGCCAACTCGTCAATGTAGAAAAACTAAAAGCCTTTGCCATGTTCATAAAATTGCTGGCGGGGCGCGTCGGCCAATTGGTGAACTTGCGAAGCATGTCGGGAGAAATCGGCGTCACTACTCCGACGCTCTCTGCATGGCTTTCCGTATTGGAGGCGAGTTTTATTATTTTCCCTCTGACTCCCTATTATAGCAACTTCGGCAAACGCCTTATCAAGACGCCCAAACTTTATTTTACGGAACCCGGTTTGGCGACATGGCTTCTCGGAATAACATCTCCAGAGCAAGTCGTGCGCGACCCGCTGGCTGGCGGATTATTTGAAAACATGGTCGTCGCCGAAGCGTTTAAAGCACGTTGCAATGCGGGCCTGACACCTGAACTTTATTTTTTCCGAAGCCACGATGGCTTTGAGATAGACCTGCTCTTAAATATCGCCCGCCGTCTACTCCCGCTGGAAATCAAAGCGAGCCGTTCCTTTTCGCCTTCTCTGGCGCGAACCCTACGAGCCTTTCAAGAAATAACAGAGAGCTCGTTTTCGCCGACCGTCCTTTATGCGGGCGAGACGGAAACAATTTCTATGGGTATCACCTACTCGCATTTCAAAAACACCGCAAAAATCATAAACAACGCCAACCCCCCGCCAGCCCTGTCATGGAGCAACCCGCACTAACCTTCCAAACCCGTTCTGGGCGAAGCTATCAATATAACCCAGTCACAAACCGATTGGAATACGACCGCGCACAATTTTTCGACACCCTGCCGCCCCTCCAAATCACATTTACCCCGCCACCCAAAATCACAACACTCCCCCGCCTCTCTATCTTCGGATTAGAAATAACCCGCGAATGCAATCTGCGCTGCGCATACTGCTGCTACTCCGGTGCTTACCGCCACCAACGCACCCACGAACCCCTCTCCCTAACCCCCGCCGACATAGACACCACACTCGACTTCATCGCCGCCAATCGCGACACCACCACACCCCTCCAACTCTGTTTCTACGGCGGCGAACCCCTACTCAAATTCGACTTAATAAAATACACCATCCAACGCGCACAAAACCGTTTCGGCAACGACAGCGAATTTCTCATCACAAGCAACGGCGTCTTTCTAACCCCCGAAAAACTCTCCACCCTCGCCCAAACAACCAACCTCACGCTAAACATCTCCCTCGACGGAATGCCCACCCTCCACGACAAAAACCGCCGAACCACCGACGGACGTCCCACCTTCGACACCATTCACCGCAACCTCCAAAACCTCCAAACCACTGCCCCCGATTTTTTTCACACCCAGACCAATTTTTTAATCACCGTAGAAGATTTCAGTTTATTGCCCCAGATTTCCGACTTTTGGGACAACGACCCACTCCTAAAAAACAAAGCACCACTCTCCATAAACCCCATCGCCTACAATTACGCCCGCGCTCCCCAGACACCCCTGCCACCAACCCCCGCAGAAGAGCACCTTGCCACTCTCTACGCCCAATTTGATTACTACCGCATACACCCAGAAAGCCGCGTGATGAAAAGTTATTTTACGAATTTTTTATCTACCATAAAAAACCGCCTCATCATTGATTTACCCGCACAAAGTTCTACAGGCTGTTGTTTGCCCAGCACCCCCCGATGTTTTATTGATGCACGAGGTGCCATAGGCATCTGTGAAAAAATGTGTGACACCCACCGCATTGGCACTCTAAGCAGCGGCATAGATTACGCAAAAGTGAACCAATACGCCGCCTGTTTCCACGAAATAAGAAACACACACTGTTCCCACTGTTGGGCACTTCGTTTATGTGACACCTGCCTAACCTGTTTAGATTTGGATAAAAAAGAATTATCTCACGACTGCCACCTCCAAAAACAATGGCTCTTATTATCTCTGCAACTATTTTGCGAATTTGCCGAAAACAAAACCTTACACAGCATGTCCTCGTGAGCTGCCTCTTGCGCTTATGGAGTGTAGCACAGACAATCTTGTCTGTGGACGAGGCTGCTAAAGACCGCTTTTCTCCGTCTCCTTGGGTTGGAGAAAGACGGCGATTTCGGCGGCAAACTTTTTGCCAATGCCGGGGACAGCAGCGATTTCTTCAACAGAGGCTTTTTTCAAACGCGCCAGCGAACCAAAATGCGTCATGAGCACTTGACGGCGTTTCTCGCCCAGACCGGGACACTCCGAAAGCACCGATTCGCGGATGCGTTTACTGCGCAGGTCAGCGTTGTAAGTATTGGCGAAACGGTGCGCCTCGTCGCGTAGCCGTTGCACAAGACGCAGGGCAGGGCTGTGACGCGGGAGAACCAGCGGCGCACGTCCGTCGGGAAAAATTATCTGCTCCTCGCGCTTGGCGAGACCGACCAAAAACGGCGGCTGCGCACCAAGGGCGGCGAAGGCTTTCATGGCGGCGTGAACCTGCCCCGCGCCGCCGTCAATCACGATGAGCCGCGGCAATTCGCGCCCCTCCTCGAGCAGGCGTTTATAGCGCCGCCCGACGACCTCCTCCATCGAGCGAAAATCATCGTTGCCCACGAAACCTTTGATTTTGAAACGCCGGTAATTGTTCTTGTCGGGACGCCCGTCTGCGAAATGCACGAGGCTGGCGACGACAAATGTGCCGCTGATGTGCGAGATGTCGAAACACTCCATCGTGCGCGGGGGCGTGTCCATGCCGAGGGCGGTTTGGAGCTCGCGGATGGCGTCTTTTTGGTCGGGCGCGGGAAGCGGATTTCCGCGCTGGAAACGCCCCGCGTTTTGGGTCGTGTGCTCGATGGCGCGGATGATGTCGCGCAGAGCGGCGGCGCGTTCGTAATCGCGACGGGCGGCAGCGGCGGCCATTTTTTCGCGGGTGTCGGTGAGCCATTCGCGGGCGCGACCTTCGAGAAAGTCGCAGGCGGCAGCGACGCGGGCGCGGTATTCAGCGGCGGTGACGATGTTGGGAAACGTGGTGATTTCGGCGCGGGCGTCGTCGTAGAGCCGCCAACGTCCGTCGTCGAGGCACTCGGGGTGCGCGTCGGCGAGGAGGATGCCGAATTGGCGGCGCATTTCGAGCAGGGTTTGTTTGACTGCGAAGTCGCTCGGATAGGGGCCGAAGTAGCGGTCGGTCTCGGCGGTGCGGTTTCGCACAAGGCGGAAAACGGGCAGCTCCGCCCGCATGTCCACGCGCACTTGGAGGAACTGTTTGTCGTCGGTGAACAGGGTGTTGAACTTGGGTCGCCACTCTTTGATGAGGCGGCCTTCGAGGAGAAGTGCCTCGGTCTCGTTGCGCACGGTGCGCGTGTCGAAGTCGGCGATGAGCGAGACCATGATGGCGATTTTGGGCGAATGGCCACGGTTCGTGAAATAGGAGGAGACGCGGTTTTTGAGGTCTTTGGCTTTGCCGATGTAGAGCACTTGGCCGCCTCGGTCTTTCATGAGATAGACGCCGGGCTTGCGCGGCAGACGGCGAACTTTTTCTTTCAGCGTGAGCGGCGGGCCGACGTCGGGGTCAGCGGGGGCAGCGGGTTCGGCGGAGTCAGCGGGCGCGTCGGCTGCGGCAAACGTATCGGCTGCGGCAAACGTATCGGGCGCGGCGGGGTCTGTCGGCGGGGGTTGCGGGGAGATGTCGCTGGCTTCGTCTGGCGGTTGCATAGCGGCGAAAGCGGTTTGGAAAAATGTGGAAAACCTCAGGCACCTGTGTCTCCCGACAAACTGTTCTCGGTTGCCTCGGTGGCGTGTTCGTTCCCGACTTCCTCTGCGCCCGCAGCCTCCGGCGCAATCACCGCTATCGCCGCTGCTATCTCTGCCATTGTTACCGCAGTCACCGCTCCGGCTTCCGCAGCTTTCGCCGTTTCTCCGACAACCTCTCCGCCACCGCCGCCGTCAACACCGCCGTCTCCGCCGACAACACCGCCGACGGCGTCGCAGTAGATTTCGTCAAAGAGTTCGTTTTGGGCGAGTGAGAGTTTGCCGAGTCGGGCGAGTTCGAGGCAGGCGAGGAAGGTGGAAACGAGTTGGGCGACGGTCGGTTTTATGCCCTCAAAAAGCGAGCTGAACGCGAACCGCCGCTCCTTCTCGAGACGCTCCAAAATGTCCTCCATGCGCGAGGCGATAGTGACCGTTTCTCCGTGGATTTCGCCGGGCGCGATGCGGTCACTGAACCGTTGGAGGATGCGATTAAAAGTGTTCCAAATCTCGATGCGGTCGCCGGGCGCGAGCGGGCGTTCGCTCTCGGGAAGGCTGTCGGGCATGGCGGAAACAAGCCGCGCCAAGTAGCCCTGCCGCTCGATGATGAGCGCGTCCAAATGCCCCGCGCACTCCTTGATTTTTTTGTATTGGACAAGCTGCTGGACAAGCTCCCAGCGCGGGTCGAGGTCGTGCTCCTTATCGCTCTCGCCCTCGGCGGGGTCTTGCGCGGCGGGCGTGTCGGCGGGCAAGAGCATCCGGCTTTTGATATACATGAGCGTCGCCGCCATGACAAAAAAGTCGCCCGCCACTTCGAGGTTGTTGCGCTCACTCGTGCGCAAGACTTCCAAGTATTGCCGCGTGACGGTCTCGATGGGGATGTCGTAAATATCAATTTCGTTTTTGCGAATGAGGTAGAGCAAGAGGTCGAGCGGCCCCTCAAAAGCGGGCAGACGGATGGGGTGGTCGGGCGGCGGCAGAAGACCGTCGGCGGCGGGGTCGCGGGGCGGCGGCGGGATGGCGGCAGGCGCGGCAGGCACGGCGGACACAACGGGCGCGGCAGGCGCGGCGGTTTCGGCGGTTTCGGCGTCGGGCGGATTGACGTCGCTGGGCGCGGGCGCGGCGGCTTCGGCGGCTGTGTTGTCGGCTTCGGGCATGGGGCGCGGCATGAAACGCAAAACGCCGCTGCGAGCAACCACGGAGTCCGCCCGCAGAAGGGCGCTGGAAGCGTCGCGCTTGACTTCCCGTGCCGGAGACCGCAACTTGCGCCTCCTTTTTTCACACACAATACCACAACGCAACCTGATGAAAATCGTTCTTGCATACTCCGGCGGGCTGGACACGTCCGTCATCGTTAAATGGCTCAAGGAGACTTACTCCGCCGAGATTGTTACCTTCGCCGCCGACCTCGGCCAAGAGGAGGAATTAAAAGGGCTTGACAAGAAAGCCCGTGCCACCGGCGCCTCCAAACATTACACGCTCGACCTCGTCGAAGATTTTGCTCGCGACTACATCTTCCCGATGGTTCGCGCCAACGCCATTTACGAGGGGCAATACTATCTCGGCACTTCGATTGCCCGCCCGCTTATCGCCAAGGCGCAAGTCGAAATCGCCAAAAAAGAACGTGCTGACACCGTCGCCCACGGTGCCACCGGCAAGGGCAACGACCAGTGCCGTTTCGAGCTTTCCTACATGGCACTCGCGCCCGACCTCAACATCGTCGCCCCGTGGAAAATTGACGCCTTCCGCGAAGAGTTTCCCGGACGCGCCGAGATGATTGCCTACTGTCAAAAACACAAAATCCCCGTCGAGGCTTCCCTCAAAAAACCCTACTCGATGGACCGCAACTTGCTCCACATTTCCTATGAAGCGGGCATCCTCGAAGACCCGTGGTTCGACCCCAACGTCGCCGCCAACAAAGCTATGTTCAAGCTCTCCGTCTCCCCCGAAGACGCGCCGGACAAACCCGAATACGTCGAACTCGAGTTCGTCAAAGGCGACTGTGTAGCGGTGAACGGCAAAAAACTCACGCCCGGCGAGGTGATGCGTGTGCTCAATAAACTCGGCGGCAAACACGGCGTCGGGCGCGTGGACATCGTTGAAAACCGTTTTGTCGGCATGAAAAGCCGCGGCGTCTATGAGACTCCCGGCGGCACCATCCTCACCCATGCCCACCGCCAAATCGAAACGCTCACGCTCGACCGCGACCTCTCGCATTTGCGCGATTCGCTCATCCCAAAATACGCCGAGCTTATTTACAACGGTTTCTGGTTCGCGCCTGAACGCGAGTGTCTGCAAGCCTTCATTGACAAGAGTCAGGAGTTCGTGACAGGTCTTGTGCGACTCAAACTCTACAAAGGCAACATCGTCACTTGTGGGCGCAAATCGAAGTATTCGCTTTACGACGAAAACATCGCCTCGATGGAGGGCGTAAAAAGCTGGTATAACCAAAGCGACGCCACGGGTTTCATTCGCCTCAACGGCCTACGTCTCCGCGCCCGCGCCAAATCCCAAGGCGCCCCCAAATACGGAAAAATCAAGGGGCTTTGAGACGGGGGAGGGGATTCGGGTTTAACCGCAGATAACGTGGATGTGAAGAGCGGGGTGAACTACGAAAGAAACAAAGGGTGGTTCATAGCCAGCCCGCGTCGCACAAAAAA
>JAITPT010000231.1 GCA_031289285.1 Puniceicoccales bacterium | reverse complement strand
GGGCATCTGCACTTGTTGGCTTTGTTCGACGCACCAACAGGTGCGCCTTCACAAATCCACCAAGCGCATCTGCCCCAGCATCTTCTCGCAATACTTCCCCTCCAACTGCCGTTTTTAGGTTAACCAATGGCCAAAAGCACACTGCACTATGAACTGTGAAACGTCCGAAAACGCCCGCGTTGGTCTCTCGACCTCCGACGGCTCACTTGCGCCCGTGCTCAAATCTGTCCATATTCACGGGCGACTTGATGGGCTTCAATCCGTATTCTCCCACCTCCCCCCCCCCGCAAAAATGCTCTTGCCAACACGTCCACCCTTCTTATTTCCACCTCTTTCCTAACGCGACATACACATGCACCCGTCCGCCACTGCCCACCCACCAACACCCGCGCCAACACCCGCGCTCGTAATGATGAAACTAATCAAAAAATTGGTGCTGACGATTGTCTGCTGCCTTTTATTGTCTGCTGGCACAAAACCAAACGAACCCACATTAAAAGAGGCTTTTGCTGGTAAATTCTTAATCGGCGCGGCGATAACCATTTCGCAAGTGCTCGGAGTGGATGCGTCTGCTGCGGAAATCGTAAAGAAACAATTCAATGCCATCGTCCCCGAAAATTGCATGAAAAGTATCTATTTACAACCCAAAGAAGGAGTCTTTCATTTCGATGAAGCCGACAAATTCGTAGCCTTTGGCGAAATCAACAATTTATGGATAACAGGTCATTGTCTTATATGGCATTCGCAAACACCCGCTTGGTTTTTTCGCGACAAAAACGGCAACGACGTTTCACGCGAAGTTTTGATAGAACGTATGCGAAACCATATCAAAACGGTTGTATCACGATATAAAGGCCGGATAAAAGGCTGGGATGTGGTGAACGAAGCCATAACGGACGACGGTTCGTGGCGGCAAAGCAAATTTTACAAAATAATCGGCGAAGATTTTATTCCGCTTGCATTTCAATTCGCACACGAAGCCGACCCCGACGCCGAACTTTATTACAACGATTATTCAACGGCCATTGCTGCGAAATGCAAAAGCATTGTTAATCTTGTTAAGGCCATACGGGGAAAAAATCTCAGAATTGACGCAGTAGGTATGCAAGGCCATTTGAGTATGGATTTTCCAGCCATTGCGGATTTTGAAAGAAGTTTGCTCGCATTTTCGGCATCGGGAGTCAAGGTGATGATAACCGAGCTTGATTTAACAGTCCTCCCATTGCCGCAACACTTTGCTGGCGCGGATGTTTCGGCAAAATTCGATTTCAAAAACAAACTAAATCCATATTCCAATGGTTTGCCCAAAGACATCGAACTAAAACAGCAAAAACGTTATGTCGCCTTTTTCAAACTGTTTTTGAAACATCAGGATAAGATAAGCCGTGTAACACTATGGGGAGTTACCGACAACAATTCGTGGCGCAATAACTGGCCGATTTCAGGACGCACAGATTACGCATTGCTCTTCGATCGTAATTTTCAACCGAAACCTATCGTTAACAAAATTATACAGCTAACAAAACAAAGCAGTGCCTCGCCGCCCACAATGCACGGGGCACAACGATAGGGTGGTCTGCCGTCAAAAGCGTGTGGTGTTTTGAAACGTGCGGTAGCCGTGCGCACGTGTTGCGCCGCAACCCTCCAATAATGCAATAAAAAAATTAGACTGTCTAAATTTTCAGCAAGACCTCGCCGCCCACAATGCCCAGTCACAATGATAGGGTGGTCTGCCGTCAGAAGCGTGTGGTATTTTGAAACGTGCGGCAGCTATGCGCACGTGTTGCGCCGCAACTCTCCAACAATGCAACAAAAAAATTAGACTGTCTAAATTTTCATAATTCCCCCCAAAAAACAGTTTGTCCGCACGGGCGGATGTAGGCACACTTCACGCCTTTATGCCAAACACCCAAACCGCAGCCGCTTCGAGCGGCCCCTGCCAACCGCCGCCGTTCCTCGTGGAGCTTCTCGACGCAAAATCGCCGACCGGACACGAGTTCGCCGCACAAGCCGTCGTGGATAAATACGTCAAGCCCCACGCCGCGACCTACACCAAAGACGCCCTCGGCAATCGCATCGCCACCGTCAACCCGCAAGGCGGGCCGACCGTTATGTTCGCCGGCCACATTGACGAAATCGCCCTCCTCGTCTCCTACGTTGACGACAAGGGCTTCCTCTATTTTGACTTCCTCGGCGGTCACGACCTCGTCATCCCGTCGGGACGTCGCGTGCGCATTCTGACGAAAAACGGCCCTGTGCTCGGTGTCACTGGCAAACGCGCCGTCCACCTGATGTCGCCCGAAGACCGCAAAAAAGTCCCTGAGCGTCACGACATCTGGCTCGACATCGGCGCGTCGAGTCGCGAGGAGGCACTCCAAATTGTTCGCATTGGCGACCCCGCTGTCTATGACGCTGGCTTCGAGCTACTGCGCGGCAGCATCGGCGTCGCCCGCGCTTTTGATGACAAGGCTGGTTGTTACATTATCATGGAAACCTTGCTGCGCCTCGCCAAAGAATCTCCGCTCGATGCCCGCGTGGTGTCGGTCGCGACGACGCAGGAGGAAATCGGCACCCGTGGCGCGCAAGTCGCTGCCCAAGGCCTGAACCCCGATGTCGCCGTCGCGGTTGACGTTTGCCACTCGACTGACCACCCCGACGCCGACAACCGCAAGTTCGGGCGCACGACGCTCAACGGTGGCCCCGTGATTGCCCGCGGCCCCAACATCAACCCGCTCGTTTTCGACCGCCTTACCGAGGTCGCCGAGGCGCAAAAAATCCCGTATCAAGTGCAAGCCGAGCCGCGTCCGACCGGCACCGATGCCCGCGCTATCCAGATGGCAAACGCTGGTGTCGCTTGTGGCCTTGTCTCGGTGCCGTTGCGCTACATGCACACGCCCGGCGAGGTCGTAGATTTGAACGTTGTCGAGCAAACCATCCAGCTCCTCACCGCCTTCACGAAGAGCCTGAAAAAAGGCGAGAGCTTCGCTTGGTGAACGTCTCGGTGAACGCTCGGCAAACGTCTCGGCAAACTTCTCGCTGAACGCTTGCCGAACTTCGCCCTGACATTCTCCCCGCCTTCTTTCGCCTTTCCAAAAAAGGCGTTTTCGCCGATTTTGCCGACATGCCAAAAAAAACCACCACCACCGCCACCACCGCCACCACCGCCGCCACCACCGCTGCTGCCAACGTTGACCTGTTGACATTCGCCTCGCCCGACCTCTCCGAAGGCGGGCAAGGTCGGGTCGTTGTCGTGCGCCCTGCTCCCAAGGGCAAAGACGCGGCGCAGGTCGCGATTTTCGATGTGGATACCCAGTGCCTCGGCGTGCGCGGCGTAAAAATCGCGGAGCTGCCACTGGCGGCGATTGCGGGGAAATTTCTCGACGCCCTACGTGTCGTGTCCATCAAAGCACCCGTCGCGCTCGGCATCCTCGCGGGTGCCGCCGCCTACGCCAAAAAACTCGGCTTCACCCAACACGCGCTTCTTGCCGACGGGCTGGCGTTCTTTGGCGACATCAGGCAGACCAAGCCCCACCTCGCTTTTGGAAAAGACGGAAAACCATTTTACACGCAGCAGCCCGGCGACGACGACGACTTCGTAGAGGCCACGCTTGCTCGCCTCGAAAAAGCCTGCGGGCAAAACGGCTTCGGCTATTTGCTCGAAGAGGATAACGAAGACCTCCTCAACGCCGAGGACTCCGGCGAAGACTCCGGCGACCTCGACCCCGATTACGACGGCACCCTCGCCGACGGCGACTTCGACAGCGACGACTCCGGCGGTTCCGGCGACGACTCCGGCGGCGACGATTGACCGCCGCCTGCCGCCCTTCGCCTGCCTCCCAATACAAACACATCTTTCCCAACATGAACTTTTTCAGAAAACACTTCGGACACGTCTCCCTCCAACGGACATCCGCGCTTGTCATCGCGTATCTCTTCCTGCTCGCGTTCGCACTCTTCAACGCCTACGCCATGCGCTTCGCTGGCCTCGACGAATGGGAAGTCTGGAAACGCGGTTTCCTCGGGACAGTTTTCTGGCTCGTGCCCGTCCAAATCGGCACCCTCTTCGCCTTCCGGCATTTCAGCGGGATGCTCAGCTACTTCCGTATGCCGGAACTCGTGCGCGTCGTGCAGGCACTCTTCATCGCCCTCTTAGTCGCCTGCCCCATCCGCTACATCCAGCAAGTCGCCGTCGAAGCCGACAACGCCGCAATCGCCGCCGCGCTGCCAACCGCAGACGGAGTTTCCACAACAGCCACCGCGCAGCCAACCGACACCACCGCCCGCTCCGCATCCGAGCGCGGCGAACAAGGCGAGCGCGGCGAACGCGGTGCTCGCAACGAACGCTCGCAACGTCTCAACGCCCCCGTCGCGACCCCGTGGACGGTCATTTTTGCGGACTTCATCTTCGCAGTCATCGCCGTTTGCGCAGTGCGCGTGTTGGCCCGCATGTTGCACGAATACGCAGGTGCCCGCGACGACTCCCCTGTCAGCGAGACCACTGCCGCGCCGCGCCGCGTCGCCATACTCGGCGCAGGCGACGCCGGTGCCTCGCTCGCCGCAAACTGGCTGGCGCGCCCCGGCCTGCGCAAACAACCCGTAGTCTTCCTCGACGACAACGTGAACAAGCACGGCCTGCGCGTCCACAACATCCCCGTCGAAGGGCCGGTTGAGTCACTCGGAAAAATCAAAATGCAATACGGCATTGACGAAGTCGTCATCGCCGTCGGTGCCGCCTCGATGAAACGCTTCAACGCAATCGTCGAGCTAACGCGCAAACACGGCTTCCACGCCGAAGTCGTGCCCTCCCTCCTCGAGCTGGCGAGCGGGCGCGTGAAGCCCAGCCGCATCCGCCCCGTGGACATCCAAGACTTACTCGGGCGCGAACCCGTGCCGCTCGACAGCGACGCCATTGGCAAACTCATCGCCGGAAAAACCGTGCTCGTGACCGGCGCGGGCGGGAGCATCGGCAGCGAGCTTTGCCGCCAAATCGCCTCGCGCACACCGCGCCGCCTCCTCCTCGTCGAGCGTTGCGAAGTGCAACTTTTCAAAGTCGAGCAAGACCTCCTCAACCTCGGCTACAACGCAACCGTGTTGCCGCTCGTGGGCGACATCGCCGACGAGGAGCGGATGCGGCACATATTAGCGTTTCACAAACCGGATTTGATTTTTCACGCCGCCGCGCACAAGCACGTCTATCTCATGGAACGCCAGCCCGCCGAGGCCGTCCGCAACAACACCCTCGGCACACGCCTCCTCGCCAACCTCGCCGTCGAATACGGTGTCAAGCACTTTATTTTGATTTCCACCGACAAAGCCATCAACCCCACCAGTGTCATGGGCGCGAGCAAACGCATGGCAGAAATCTACACGCAGGCAAAGGGGTCCGCGCTTGCGCGAAACAGCGCGGACAGCGCAGCCGACGCAGAGACGGCAGATACCACCACGAAGTTTGTCGCCGTGCGTTTCGGAAATGTGCTTGGCTCTTCGGGAAGTGTGATACCGCTTTTCCGCGAACAAATCGCCGAGGGCGGCCCGGTGAAAGTCACCCACCCCGAGGTGACGCGCTACTTCATGACAATCCCAGAGGCCGTTGGTCTGGTGCTCCAATGCGCCGTGTTGGGGCAGGGCGGCGAGGTCTTTGTCCTCAACATGGGCCAACCCGTGAAGATTTTGGACATGGCCCGCCAGATGATTGAGTTGAGTGGCCTGCGCCCCGACGTGGACATCCAGATTGAGTTTGTGGGCCTACGTCCCGGCGAAAAACTTTTTGAGGAATTGCAATACACCGACGAGTGGCACACCCCGACTACTCACCCCAGTGTGATGTGTTTCAAAGGTGACCCGCGCTCTCTCGCCGAGGTGAACGCCGCCTTCGACGCCTTGGCAGAAAACATCACCGAAAAAACCTCCAATGCCCTGAAGTTAGAAGTCAAGCGCATCGTCCCCGAATACACCCCCCACCTAAGCGAGTAGGCCCCGCAAACCGGCACCAAGGCTTGCCCACGCCCGCCGCTCCAAACTACCTTCTCGCGACATGAAAACTGCGGTCGTTTTTTCCGGCGGGCTGGACTCCACTGTGCTACTCGCAAAACTCGTTTCCGAAGGGCGCGAATGCCTCGCACTCACCTTCGACTACGGCCAGCGACACGCCCGCGAAATCGAGTCCGCGCGCGCAATCGCCGCCCTGCTCGGCATCCGACACCACGTCGCAGATTTACGCGCACTCATCCCGCTCTGGGGCAGCAACAGCCTCACCGACCACGCCGTCGCCGTGCCCGACGGACACTACACCGAAGAACGCATGAAAACGACCGTCGTGCCCGGGCGAAATCTCGTCTTCCTCTCCGTGGCCGCCGCATGGGCAATCGCCGAAAAATGCGACTCCCTCGCCTACGGCGCACACAGCGGCGACCACACGATTTACCCCGATTGCCGCCCCGAGTTTGCCGACGCACTCGCCGCCGCCGTCGCACTCGCCGATTGGCGACGCGTCGAATTAGAACGCCCGTTTGTGACAATGGACAAAGCCGCAGTTGCGCGGCTCGGCGCAGCACTCGGCGCACCAATGGCCCTGAGCTGGTCGTGCTACAAAGGCGGCAAACTCCACTGCGGACGCTGCGCCACCTGCGTCGAACGCCGCGAAGCCTTTGAAAAAGCCGCCGTGCCCGACCCCACCGACTACGAGACCTGACGTAGCAACACCGCATTTTTTTGTTTTGTTTCCCGCCCCCGCTTTTTATTTTTTCGCCGCCATGCCTGAAACACCACACCAAGCCGAAATCGAAACGCGCCCGCACCACGACCACTTTGTGACCGTCTCCGACGCAGACATAGACGTCAACCACCACGCCAACAACGTCGTCTATGTGCGCTGGGTGCAAGAGGCCGCCACCGCGCATTGGGAAAAAACCGTCCCGCCCGAAATCGCCGCCGCCAACACATGGGTCGTTATGCGACACGAGATTGACTACAAACGCGCCGCCAAACTTGGCGAAAACTTGCGTGTGCGCACATGGGTCGAGACGATGTCGGCAGTGGTAAGCGAGCGACATTGCCAAATCTGGCGCGACAGCGACAACACGCTCATCGCACAAGTTAAAACCCTCTGGTGTACCATCAACCCCGACACCGGTCGCCCACGCCGCATGGACCCACGCATTCCAGCATACTTTGGGATTTAACTTTTGGGCGATGTAGCTTTTGACTGCTGCGGACTGCGCAAAGACCGATTTTGTCCGCTCCTTTTTTCTTGCGAGTTACACGGGAGAAGAACAGTTTCGCGGCTTTCCAAAATGAAAACTGCGCTTCCCCAAACCATCTTCACTTTCAACGCACTTCTCCTATCGTGCCTCGCGTTTTTCTCTGGGCACTCGCCCAACCTTATCGCCGCTGAACCTGCCGCTTCCGCGCAGCCCACTCCCGCGCTTGCCCTGGCACCCGCTGCCACGCAGCCTGCCACATTCGAGCGTAGCACCGCCGTCGGGCAACAAGCGCCAAACACTCAACCGCACAAAGTCTCGTATCAACTCAATCCACAAACGGGCGCAATCAGCCGCCTCGCTATCGAAAACGACGGACGCAAGATGAACTGGATGCTGGAAACCGACGGCTCGCAATACCACTGGGTGAAGAAAAATTACGGCTGGGGTTTGGGATTTTTTCACCTCGTAGCGGGTGGCAAAACGCGCTTGCAGGAATGGACTTCGCCTGTCGAAGTGCAAACGTCCAGCACGGGCACAAAAAGCGTTTATACAGTTGGCGATGTCAAGATAACCGTCGAACGCACTCACGACAAAAACGATTTGATTGAAAAGTATGTTTTCACCAATACAGGAAAAAACTCTCTCCAATTAGTTGACATCGGAATTAACACGCCGCTTAACGACAATTATCCAGGTGCCGCTCTTTGTATGCTGGCGCGAACGAATGTCCATATCTGGGACGGAGAAAACGCCGCTTATGTCAATGCGCTACACATGAGCGGCAAAGCACCGCATCTGGGGCTTGTCGTAACCGACGGCTCCATTAAAAGTTATGAAATTAAAGAGCGCGGTAACGATAGAGGTTCGTCAAACTTCCGTGGCGTCATTATCCTCAATCCCGAAAATATGCAGCTGAACGCAGGCGAAAATAAAACGCTCACGTGGCGTGTTTTCTCACACGCGGGACAGACCGATTTCCGCGCCAAGGTGCTGAACGCCGGAAGCATCGTCGCACGAAGCGACAAATACGTGCTCGGCTTAGGAGAAACCGCAAATCTCACTTTTGAAACACAACGAGAATTGCAAAACCCGCAGCTTTATCAAAACGGAGAAAAGATAGCACTGACTAAAACGGACGGCGGCTATACAGCCGCAGCAAAGATAAATAAAACAGGCGATGCCCGTTTTGAACTCGTCTATGACGGCGGAAAGAAAACGCATATCCTCTGTTTGGGCATTTCCAGCGAAGATGAATTAATCCGAAAACGGGCTAATTTTATCCTCGCGCATCAGCAACAAAACGACCCAAAGGACAGACGCTACGGTGCCTTTATGGTCTATGATAACGAGGAAAATAAAATCTTCTTGAACGACAAACCGACGGTCAGCCCCGCCGACCGCGATGAAGGTGCCGAACGTATAGGAATGGGCATTTTTCTCGCCCAGTATTATCTGAAGACTAAAGACCCGAAAGTAAAAGAAGCACTGATAAAATACGCCAGATTTGTCCGTAACAAGTTACAGGATAAAAACTATCGCACTTGGTCTGATGCCGCCAAAAAATCGCGCAACAGGGTATATAATTATTCTTGGGTCTCGTGGTTCTATTTTAGTATGTTCCGTGTGACGGGCGACCGACAATTTCTCTTAGACGGTTTCGCGACCTCCGAGGCAATGTATAAACAATTCGGACACGACCTCTATTTTAGCACGCCGATAGCGATAGCCACAAAACTTTTGCGAGAAAATCAAATGAACGATTTGGCTGACCGCTTGCTCGCCCACGTTAAAAAGTCTGGAGACCTGTGCTTGAAGCATGGAGAGAAGTTTTTATCCTTTGAGGTAAATTATGATCGCGGGCAAGTTCAAAGTGCGATTGTGTTATACATGGATTTATATTTTGCGACAGGAGAAAAGAAGTATTTCGACGGCGTTGCGGTTCAGTTACCGTTGTTAGAAGCATTCCTCGGTGCCCAGCCAAATTACCACCTTAACGATATAACACTTAGCCATTGGGACGGTTATTGGTTTGGCAAACGCGCCGCATGGGGCGATGTTTTGCCTCACCACTGGTGCGCTGGTGCCGGATTGAGCTATGCGTTGTATGCCAAAGCAATAGGCAGCGAGTTTTACCAGAAAAAAGCAGAAAACATTGTCCGAAATGTTTTATGCACCTTCTTTGAAGATGGCAGAGCGTCCTGTGCCTACATCTACCCGTATAAAGTCAACGGCGTAAAAGCACAATTCTACGACCCTTACGCCAATGACCAAGACTGGGCACTGGCATATTATTTGATGGTCAACGAAAAATAGCGTCGTCGGCTCAAATTTAACCTAAAAACGGCAGTTGGAGGGGAAGTATTACGAGAAGATGTTGTGGCAGGTCAAACGAAAAAAATGGCTGCCTTTTTATTCAAATGCGGCAAATGGCCAAAATGTCTGCTGCGTTGTAAGTGCATGATTTTCCGTGTGTTCGTAAAGCTAATCTGGACTCCCTCCGAAAAGTTGCCAGAATAATTAACCAGACTAATTCCTTTTGCCGAGAAGGGGAGGGGGGGGGGATTTTCGCGGAACTAAAATAGTTCCTCGCTACTGTAGTGTCTCACAAATAGCTGACCCTTATTTTTCACAGTTGGTCCATAGCGGAAGTCGTGGGAAAGGGGGCTGGCGATGCACACAACCCCAACGGGGTTTCCCAACAAAGCCACAGGGTTGGCGAGCAGAGCGAGCCTATCCTGGGTAACGCCAACAACACACCCCAACCCCAAGGGGGTTGCCCAACGAATGCCGGGGGTTGCCACCGGAGACTTCGTTGGGCAACCCTTTCAGGGTTGTGATGTATTTGCGGGCCATACCCAGGGTAGGTGCTCGTTCCTCGCACCAACCCTGGGCTTTGTTGGGAAACCCCGTTGGGGTTCCGGAGTGCAGGTCTGAACATCTAAAAGTCGCCCATTTGCAGTTTAGCT
>JAITPT010000224.1 GCA_031289285.1 Puniceicoccales bacterium | reverse complement strand
GCATTGACGTGGTCCCAGAGGTAGCCGTCGCGTGGGTGATTGGTAAATCTTTGCGGAGAGTTTTCCGGCTCAAGATAAGCGATGTCGGCGACAAACTTTCCTTGTTTTAGCAAGTATTGGCAACGGGTAAGATACTGGTGCCACGGGACGGATTTTTCCCACCATGTTTGCGTGCGCTCGTAGTGCGAACCCCATTTGAAATATAACATTCCCGGCGCAAGAGAATCGGGGCGCGGCTGGTGTGTGACAGCGTGGAAAATAAAACGATTTGCGCCTTCGCAAAACGCCAAGTCGCCAATCGGTTTGAAGGTGCGCGGGTGTGTCGTCCAGCGTTCATTCGGGAATGCTGTAAATGCTTCCGCAGGAACAAATTGTTTTCCGTAAATGTGTGCGGAAGATGCCATTCCACGCATATCTGTATAGATGCAACGTTTATTTGTCCAAAACTCTCCAGTGGGGTGGTCTGCAATTCCGCCGTATTCGAGCGCATCGCAGGGTGCGCCGTCGTAGGCTTCTATAGAAAACGCGAGTTTATTTTTATTGGCGAGACGGCGGATTGTGCCTGCGTAATTTTCGATAACCATTTTGGAAACGGTGTTTCGGAAGTCCCAGAGAAAACGCTGCGTGTCTGCGGGAGAGTCAATTTGGAAGCCGGAGAAAACAGGCAGAAAGGGAAGAATGTCGTAGCGAGAATGTTTTAAGAAGCCGTCGCGCATTTTAGGCGTCCAGTTTTGCGAGCCGATTTCCCATGAGTCAATATGTGTGGCGATAAGCGTTTTGTCGTAGCCCGCGTTGTTTTTATTTTCATCAATGAGTCGTTTCATTTGGCCGTTAAAAAAGATTTCTGTCGCCTCGACGGAGAGTTTATCGCATTCGAGGCCGGAACCCGAAATCGGCGGTGGCAAAAGTAGGTGCCCGTTTGAGGTATGGCCGACGCGCAAAATCGTCCAGTTTCCGGCGGGCGGCGTCCAGCGCAGAGTGCCGTCGGCAGCCATCAAATAAGAGATGTCTATTATGTCTTTTTTTGCGATGACCGGATTACTTTTCGAGATATTTGGTTCGGAGAAAACTTTATACCCGCCGCCTGGGTAAGACGGTTGGCGGCGTTTTGCGGCATTGGCGGGCGTCGGAAATGCGAGCACGGTAACGTCGCGGTAAAAGTTGTGTTTCGCGGGCGGCAGGGCGAGTTTTATTTCCGGCGAACGCGGGCTTGCGGCAGCAATCGTCGTCTCGGAAAAAGTGAGGATTTGCATACTGTGCTCGGGGCGAATCCAGAAGCCGCCGCCGCCAGCAAAGGCCGCGCTGGCGAACATATTGATTTTCAAATCGAGCCGTTTCGCCTCGTCAATCATGTGCCGAAAAATGCTGCGCCACTCGTCGCTCAAAAAGTCGGCAGGGCCACGCGGCGGAATGTTTCCGTAGCCCAATTCCATAATGAGCGCACCGCCGATGCCGACGTTCTTCATCGCTTCGAGGTCGGCAGTGATGCCCTCGCGCGTGATGTTGCCGTTCTGCCAAACCCAAAATGCCCACGGGCGATTTTCCGGCGCAGGCGTGGCAAAGCTCGCAGCGAGCGCGACGGAGGAGGGCGCGTCGGGAGCAGGCACGATGGCGGACACAGACGCGGCGGGCGCGGGTGGTGCGGTTGGCGCGATGTCGGCGGTGAGTGCGGTGGGAGCAGTGCCGATGGTGAACGCGCAGGTCGTCAAGACTGCGGCGAGAAAAGAGACGCGAAACATAGTCGGAGACCGTGAGGTTTCCCGACGAAGGCGCAAGGTCGAATCAATGGCGAGGGCGGCCCCTACGTTAACCACAAAGGGCACAAAGGGGCGACACGAGGGGCACAAAGTTTTTTTGAATTTTTGAATTAGGAAGTTTTGCTTCACCAACCCAACCCGCCTAACCCAACCCGCCTAACCCAATTCACCCAGCCCAATTCACCCAATCCCAATTCACCCTAACCCAATTCACCCAGCCCAATTTACCCAGCCCAATTCACCCAATCCCACCCTTTCTTTTCTTTGTGCCCTTTGTGAAAATCTTTGTGTCCTTTGTGGTTAAACCCGTTTCCCGCCCCGTCCGTCCCGCCGCGTCCGCCCTGTTTTTTTGCGCGCAACTTTCGCGAGGGTGGCTTGTTTTCAAAACATGTTTCTCAAAATCACACCCAAACACGTCCCCGAAATTGACACGGGCTTTGTCTCCGGCGCGTTGTGGAATAGAGCTTATCGCGCCCTGTGTGCGGTGACCGACGACGCCGCGCCGCTGGCGATTTGCCTCTCGCGTCCCGACGGCTCCGCCTCGCGCTACCACACGGTCTGCCTGCCGCACACTGGCGCGTTTGCCGCACTCAACAAAGTCCATGTCGAGCGCGCCGTGAAATTTCTCCTCTGGGCGCGTGGCGGCAACAAGGTCTGGCTCGCGGGCCGACACGCTGCGCCGCTCGCCGAGTTGCTGCGCGACCTCTACACGCCTGACGGCGAACGCGCATTCGACGCCGACTTCATCCGCAAACTTTTTGACAGCCCGCCCGAATTTGTCGCCGCCGCCACCGAAGACGCTCTGCCGCCGGACTCCGTCGCTGGCGTCCCGCTCGGGCGCAACCTCGACGGTTGCCGCATCGGCTTCGACCTCGGCGGCTCTGACCGGAAATGCGCGGCCCTCATAGATGGCGAGGTCGTCTTTTCTGAGGAGGTCAAATGGGACCCGTATTTTCAGACCGACCCCCAATACCACTACGACGGTATCGCCGACACGCTCCGCCGCGCCGCCGCGCATCTACCTCGCGTGGACGCCATCGGCGGCTCGTCGGCGGGCGTCTATATCAACAACACGACGCGCGTCGCTTCGCTCTTTCGCGGCATCACCGACCCCGTGCTCTTCGAGGCACGTGTCAAGAACATTTTTCCGGAAATCGCTCGTGAGTGGGGTGTGCCGTTTGAGGTGCTCAACGACGGCGATGTCACCGCGCTTGCTGGCTCAATGAGCATGGGCGTCAACGGTGTGCTCGGCATCTCGCTGGGAACGAGTGTTGCTGGCGGCTATGTTGACCCGCACGGGCGCGTGACAAATTGGCTCTCGGAGCTTGCCTTCGTGCCCACGGATTACCGCGAAAACGCCCCCGCCGACGAGTGGTCGGGCGACCTCGGTTGCGCTGTGCAATACTTTTCCCAGCAGGGCGTCGGGCGTCTTTTGCCGCTGGCGGGCATCGAGCTGCCTGCCGCGATGAAGTTGCCCGAACGCCTTGAGGCACTGCAAACGCTCATGGCGTCTGGCGACCCGCGTGCCCGCAAAGTTTATGAGAGCATAGGTGTTTGCTTCGGCTACTACATCGCGCAGCTTGCCGAGTTTTACACCTTCGGGCACGTCCTCATCATGGGGCGCGTTTCGACGGGCGATGGCGGCGGCATCATCATTGAGAAGGCGCGGCAAGTGTTGGCGGACGAGTTTCCTGAGCTGCGTGTCAAGCTCGTCGTCCCCAGCGAAAAAGAAAAACGCCACGGTCAAGCGGTCGCCGCCGCCAGCCTCCCCGTAACGCAGGCTGCCAAGTCTGCTTCCGCGAAACAGCCCTGAAGAGGGCGGGCAGCAGTGTAGCCGAGGGTGACTGAGCAATGCGTGGAAACCCACGGAAATGGCTTGCAATTTGAAAGTGCCACCTTCAAATTGCATGAACCATGCAGAAGAGGATTATGGAAAAAACGCTGCGGGCTTTGCTGAAAAAATACCCCGTCGCCACGCTCACCGGCCCGCGCCAATCGGGGAAGACCACGCTCTCGCGGCGTGTCTTCGCGGGGAAACCCTACGTCAACCTTGAGGCACCAAACGTGCGGCGTTTTGCGCAGGAAGACCCCGAGGCGTTTCTCGCCGAAAACAAGGACGGCGCGGTTTTCGACGAAATCCAAAACACGCCAGAACTCCTCTCCTACCTGATGCCCATCGTGGACGACAGCCCGCGCACGGGGCGTTTTATCCTCACGGGCAGCCGCCAGTTTCCCCTGATGGAGGGCGTCTCGCAATCGCTGGCAGGGCGGACGGCCATCTTGCGCTTGCTACCGTTTTCATTGGACGAAATCAAAGACGCTCGCCCTAACTTTTCGACCGACGACTGGCTGTTCACTGGTTTTTACCCGCGCATTTACGAAGCCGGCCTCGACCCCAGCCAAGCCCACGCAGACTACTACGCGACCTGCGTGGAGCGCGACATCCGCCAACTGGCGAACCTGAAAAATCTCACCCTCTTTGACCGTTTTGTGCGGCTTTGCGCGGGGCGTGTCGGGCAGGTGCTCAATCTGAACAATCTCGCCAGCGACACTGGCATCTCGCATCCGACCGCCCGCGAATGGTTTTCCCTGCTCGAAGCGGCGTTTATTGTCTGCGCGATGCCGCCGTTTTTTAGCAACGTTTCCAAACGCCTGACGAAGTCGCCCAAACTGTATTTTTACGACACGGGCTTGGCGGTGTGGCTGTGCGGCGTCACCGATGTCCGGCAGCTTGCGGCGCACCCCTTGCGCGGCGCGTTTTTTGAGAACATGGCGGTCGGCGAAGTCATCAAACACAATTACAACCACGCGCTAAATCGGCAGATACATTTTTACAGGGACTCGAATTGTGAGGTGGATTTGCTTTGGCTCGCGGGCGGAAAACTTATTCCCGTCGAAATCAAATCCGCGCAAACTTTTAGCACGGATTACGGCAAGGGCATTCGTTATTTTCGCCGCGAGTTTCCCGCGCTTTGCCACGAGTCGGCAATCGTTGTTTATGACGGCACGGTTTCGCGAAAAACCTCCGATGGCATTCACTACTGCCCGCTTGGAAAACTCGCCACCACGCTGTTGCGCCTCGACAAACAGGACGGCTGAAGTCGCCTCGGCTGGAAATTGCTCCGTCGGAGAGTGCGGTCTGTCCCACCACCAGCCCAGAAGGGCGTCCAACCTAAAAACAGCTTCCGCAAGACGTGCCAGCCACAAAAGCGGAATTAGGTTTAACCTAAAACGGCCCGCATTAACTGCCGTTTTTAGGTTTAACCCTGCTTCGCGGTTCGCGGTTTTTTTGGGGGATTGAGCAGGGGAGTGCTTAGTTTTTCATAAAGCACGAAAAGATGTTCCACGCGGGCACGGTCGTCGGGGAAGGGGGCGGGGCAGTAGGCGCGGTCAACGGCGCGGTCGAGTTTTTCGTGCGCCTTGGCAAGGGCGGGGGGCATGGCAACAGGGTCGTATAAATCCGCCAACGTGGAGGTGGTGTATTTGGCACGGATGTCGAGGACGGCTTGGGCGTATTTTTCAACAGC